>JAEXBH010000001.1 GCA_023394215.1 Bacillota bacterium
GATAAGGAAGGAAAGCTTTCATCAACTATAAATGTAAGCTTGCCTCCGGGACAAGCAGTTACAACTCCGAGATCCGTTGTTATGTATGTTGTTACTGAATACGGTATAGCAGATATTCATAATTTGCCTTTGGATGAAAGGGCAAGAAGGCTTATAGCAATAGCACATCCGGACTTCAGGGAAAAGTTGATGGAAGATGCAATAAGAGTGGGAATAATTAAGAAATAGGAGGATATTATGCCATTTTTGTTAAATGAAGACCAAAAAGATCTTGTGAAGTTAGCTAAAGATTTTGGGGAAAAACATCTTAAAAATTCAGTAGCTGAATTGGACAGAAAGGGAGAATTTCCTTTGGAAATATATAAGGCGGCAATGGAACTCGGTTTCCATTGCCTTGAAATACCTGAAGAATATGGTGGAGGCGGACTTGATAATTTAACGGCAGCAGCCATATATGAGGAACTTGGAAAATATGATGCCGGTTTTGCAACAACTCTTTGTGCAACAAGTCTGGGGCTAAAACCTGTATTAATTGCAGGGACACCTGAGCAAAAGAAGTTATTTGCAGATGTGGTAATCCCGGGCAGATTTGGGGCATTTGCCTTAACGGAACCGGATGCGGGCTCAGATGCGGGTTCAGGTTTGACAGTGGCTGTAAAAGACGGGGATGACTATATTATAAATGGTAAGAAGTGTTTTATTACAAATGCCGGATTTGCGGATATATTTGTAGTTTTTGCAAGTATAGACAGGTCCTTGGGCTTAAAGGGAATAAGTGCTTTTATAGTTGAAAGATCCACACCTGGTATAAGCGTAGGAAAAGAAGAAGACAAGATGGGTATCAGACTTTCAAATACAACAGATGTATTCTTCGACAATGTAAGAGTTCCTAAGGCAAATCTTCTTGGTAAGGAAGGGGAAGGTTTCAAGATCGCAATGCTTACGCTTGACCTTGCAAGACCTTTTGTAGGAGCAATCGCCTGCGGTATAGCAAGAAGAGCTATGGAAGAAGCTGTTAAGTATTCAAAAGAAAGGATACAATTTAAGAAACCTATAGCCGCTTTACAGGCAATACAATTTAAGTTGGCTGATATGGCAATAAAGGTTGAGACTGCAGAAGCTATGTTGGAACATGTATTTAGGATGATAGATATGAAGATGCCGTACTCAATGGAAGCGGCTGTGGCTAAAGCTTATGCGGGAGATATAGCGGTTGAAGTTTGTCTTGAAGCAATACAAGTTCTTGGCGGTTATGGCTATTCAAGAGAATATCCGGTAGAAAAATTATTGAGAGATGCCAAGATTTTCCAAATCTTTGAAGGAACAAATGAGGTTCAAAGAGTTGTAATAGCAGGAACTTTGTTGAGATAGGATTGATTTGAAATATCATCCGTATTATAAAGAAAAGACCTATGTAAAGTAAAAATGGGGGAGGCTTAAAGTCGCCTCTATTTTTACTTATGGGCTTATTTTGATAAAAGATGATGGGCCTTTAGTAAGTTTTGCCTATATAATTAGGAATAGAAGATTTAAAAAATTTGATAAAAAATGGTATAATATCATAGAATCGGATATTGAGAAGAATAAACTTCGAGGTGGAAAGTATGAGGCAAGCCTTATATAGAAAATACAGGCCGAGACGCTTTGATCAGGTTTATGGCCAAGATAATATAGTTAATATACTTAAAAATCAAATAAAGACCGGCAATATTTCACATGCCTATATTTTTTCCGGGACAAGGGGAACTGGAAAGACCACTTGTGCCAAGATTTTTTCAAAGGCGGTAAATTGTCTTAATCCTGTTGACGGCAATCCTTGTGACCAATGTGAAAACTGTAAGGCCATTCAGGAAGAAAGAACTATGGATATTATAGAAATGGATGCCGCAACAAATAGGGGGATAGACGATATAAGGCAACTTAGGGATAAGGTTATTTACCCCCCTACAAATCTGAAATACAAGGTTTATATAGTGGATGAGGCCCATATGATTACAAGGGAAGCCTTTAACGCTCTTTTGAAAATTATGGAAGAGCCTCCTAAGCATCTTATATTTATACTTGCTACAACGGAGATAGATAAGGTACCGGATACCATACTTTCAAGAACTCAGAGATTTGATTTTAAGAGGATTGATAAAGAAAATATAGAAAGGCAGATAAGGGATATTTTGGCACTTGAGGATGTCGAAATGGCAGGGGATGCTATCGACGTAATATCCCAGATGGCATACGGAGGTATGAGAGATGCTTTATCCATACTTGATCAGGTTATATCAGTAGGCAGGAAGGATATAAGAGCGGCTGATGTTTATGATCTTTTGGGTATGTTCAGCCGGGAAACCAAAATTTCATATGCAAGGGCGATTTTTTCCAAGGATATGAAGGCCTTACTTGCTTTGCTTGAAGATGAGGCTAAGAAGGGGAAAGATTCCCATAATTTTATAAAAGAGCTCATAGGTTTCTTTAGAGATATGCTTATGGACAAGGCTAAAGAATATTATGAAAATTATGGAGATATGCTTAAAAATGTCAGTCTTGAGAGATTGGTAAATTCCTTGAATAATTTGGTAGAATATGAGGGGCTTATGAAAAAGTCCGATAATGCAAATCTTTTGTTTCAACTTGCAAGTATACGACTTTTGGAGTTTATGCCAAGGGAAGATTTAGAGTTGAGGCTTAGGGTCTTGGAAGAAAAGTTCGAGGACTTAAATAATAGGCTAAGTGACGGTACCTTGGTATTAAACGCTGCTTTGACCGAAAAGGAAGTCATTTCTAAAAAGGAAGTGGTTTCTAAAGTTGAAGAAAGTATGCCGCAGGAAAAAATAGAATCCGAGAATTCTCTTAAGGATGAAGCCACATGGGTATCGGGAGAGGAAGAGCCGGATTTTGAAGAAGCATTGCCGGATTCTAAGCCTTTGTTATCTGACGATGATTTTGAAGCCGAGCTTCAGGATGCGGATTCGGGAGTTTCTGAAATGCCGGAAGCAAAGACTCATATATCTAATGATGACATGGGAGATTATGTAAGAAATTATTTAGTCAAGCAGTATCCATATACGGGCATGCTTTTTGAGGGCTTGATCGGGGAGGAGAACAGGAAAAATCTCATAATATACTATTTGAAAAAGGATAGTTTTGTTATGGCTAAGGGCATGAACTTTTTTATTAGGAATGCTGAAGTGGAGCTTAGTAGGGAGTTCGGTTTTGATTTTCAAATCAAGTTCGAAGAGGGTAAGGAAGAAAATATAGGGGGTAAGGAAGGTAAGCTGGAAGAGCTTAGGGCACTTTTCCCTAAAGATAAATTAACAATAAAAGATTAGGAGGATTTATGAGAAGAGGAAATTTTGGCGGAGCCAACATGAATAAGATGATGAAACAAATGCAGGAGATGCAAAAAAGGATTGAAGAGACCCAAAGGCAGATTGAAGAGCAAGAGGTTACTGGACAAGCAGGCGGAGGCATGGTTGAAGCAAGAGTAAACGGCAAGAAGGAAGTTTTATCTGTAAAGATTAACCCGGATTTACTTGATCCTGAAGAAGTGGAAATGCTTGAAGATATGGTGGTTGTTGCTATAAATGAGGCTATAAAGAAGGCTGAAGAAATTTCTGAAAAGGAAATGGGAAAAATTACCGGCGGATTAAATATACCGGGACTGTAAGAGGTAGAAATGTACGAATATCCGGAATCTTTGGAAAATTTAATAGAGAGTCTTAGAAAACTTCCTTCAGTCGGTAGAAAATCAGCCCAGAGATTGGCACTTCATATAGTTTCAATGGATAGGGATAAGCTGAGCAATTTTATTGAAAGTTTTAGGGAAGCCGGGGATAAGATTCATAAATGTAAGAATTGCGGGAACTTAACTGAAGAAGACATATGCCCCATATGCAGGGACTTGGACAGGGACAATTCTGTAATTTGTGTTGTTGAAGATGTTACCAATCTTCTTTCTATAGAAAAATCCGGGTTTTTCAAAGGTAAATATTATGTTTTGAATGGGCTTATAAGTCCGGGCGGAATGATTTCTCCCGATGATATAGGGGTAGACGGTTTTATAGACCGGGTGGACAGAGATGGTGTAAAAGAGGTCATATTTGCCATATCTCCTACTTTGGAAGGGGAAACTACTATGTTGTTTCTTAAAGAGGTATTGAAAAATCGAGATATAAAGATTACCAGAATAGCAAGCGGTATACCTGTTGGGGGTAACTTAGAATATTACGATGATGTAACTTTAATGAAAGCACTCGAAGAAAGGCGTCAAATATAGATGAAATCTATATTTGAGTCTTTTTTTTTTGCCGTATGCATATATTTTGTTAAGGTTTGCAGGTTAAATCGTCTTTATATTTGTAATATTGTTTGACAAAAGTTTTTGTATATCTTAGAATCAGTATTGCCAAAACGCAAAATAGGAGGAATGAAAAATGAAGAAAAAATTACTAAGTTTGCTTTTAGCTTCAGCTTTGGTGCTTTCAGCTTGCGGTACTAACAACACTGCAAAGAAGGAAGAACCGGCTAAAGAAGAAACTGGCAAAAAAGAAGAAGCAGGAAAAACAACTGAAGCCGGCAAGGAAGAAGCTGGAAAAACAGCTGAAGCCGGTAAGGAAGCAGCTCAGGCAGGAGAAATAGCTAAAATCGGTGTAGGTCATACTATAAAGCTTTCAAAGTCAAAAGCTGTTGAAGACGGAAAAGGAACTGCTCAAGCTGATGTTACCGTAGCCGCTGCCGCTTTCGATAAAGACGGAAAGGTTGTTAAGGTGCAATTTGATGTAGCTCAAAACAAAGTAGGTGTTAAAGAAGACGGCACTTTTGTTGATGATATAGAAAAAATGACTTTCTTAAGCAAAAAGCAATTGGGTGCTGATTATGGAATGAAGGCTAAATCAGGAATTGGTAAAGAATGGTTTGAACAAGCTCAAGCTTTGGAAGAATATTTCGTAGGCAAGACTTTAGAAGAAATCAAGGCTATACCTGTAGCTGAGAGGGATGCTGCTCATAAGGCGGTTCCATCAGGAGAAGACCTAAAGGCATCTGTAACAATTACAATAGATCCTTACATAGGAGCATTGGAAAAAGCATATGCAAGTGCTGTTGAAGTAACAGGTGTAGAAAAGGTAGGATTCTCTATTTCATCAGGTTTAGGACACAGCACAAAAGCTGCTGCAGAAGGTAAGGGAGCAAAAGTTCAATTTGAAACTACATTCGCAGTTGTTGCCCTTGATAAAGATGGCAAAATAGTAAAGACTCTTATCGATGTAGCTCAAAACACTGTAGAATTTGCCACTGACGGAAAATTGGTAACTGATGTTACTAAAGAAGGAGCAAGCAAGAAGGACTTGGGTGCTGAATACGGTATGAAGAAGGCTTCAGCTATAGGCAAAGAATGGGATGAACAAATTAAGGGTCTTGAAGACTGGACAGTTGGAAAGACAGGTGATCAAGTAGCCGGCATAGCTGTAGAAGAAGGAAAGACTACAGATGCCGATTTAAAGGCAACAATCACAGTAACCATCACAGGTTATCAAAAGGCTGTAGTTGAAGCTGTTAAAGCTGCAAAATAATAGAATATGCTTAATATCTGTCGAATTTTACGGTTCGGCAGATATTTTTTATTTTAAAATTTGGTAAATAGAAGCCCTTTTGAAAAACCTTCCTTCTTATTATATAATCTAATGAGGCGGATAAATTTTACCGACTTTTAATTAAATATAATTTCAAGGGAGATATTTATGAAAAATAAGTTTTTAGCCATAGTGATGACTTTGGTAATTTTATTGGGTCTTGCAGCTTGCGGAAAGGATGATAGAAAAAGTCCCGTAAATGCTCAAAAGGAGAGTAAGACCTATTATGATTTATTTGATACGGTGATTTCATATTTGGAGTATCCTGACAGCAAGGAAGATTTTGAAAAACATGCTAAGCTTCTTGAAGAAGAATATAAAAGACTTCATAAGTTGTATGACAGGTATAATTCGTATGAGGGCATAAATAATGTTAAGACTATAAACGATAAGGCCGGCAAGGAAGCGGTAGTGGTTGATAAGGACCTGTTTAATCTCATAAAATATGCTATAGAAAGTTATGATAAAACATTGGGTAAGGTTAATATAGCATCAGGCTCCCTTCTTGAAGTATGGCATTTGAACAGGTTGCAAAATCAGGATTTGAATGATAAGCAAACCAAACTTCCGAAGATGGAAGATTTGAAAGAGGCAGCTAAATATATGGACATAAAAAGCATAGTTTTGGACGAGGAAAAATCCAGTGTTTATATAGACAATGATAAGACGTCCATAGATTTGGGTTCTATAGCGAAGGGCTATGCTACAGAGCTTGTCGCAAAAAAACTTGAGGAAGCGGGAGTAAAGCATGCTTCCATAAGTGCAGGAGGAAATATAAGGCTCATAGGAACAAGAGGCGGTGATAGAGAAACTTGGGGAATAGGTATACAAAATCCCGATACTGAAGCGGCAGATTATCTTGAAACCTTGTATATAGGGCAAACTTCGGTTGTTACAAGCGGGGATTATGAGAGATATTTTCTTCATAACGGGAAAAAGTATCATCATTTAATAGATACTAAAAGCTTAATGCCTGGGGGATATTATAATTCGGTAACCATCATTACTCAAGATTCGGGAGAGGGGGACCTCTTATCTACGGCGATTTTCCTTTCAAGCAAGGAAGAGGCTGAAGAAATCCTTAAAAATTATCCGAATGCCGGAGTTTTGTGGGGAAAAATAGGCGAGAAAGTGGAGTTTACGGAAAATATTAAAAAGTATATGAAGTCTCAAGGAGCTACAAATAGCAAATAGGAGAAAATATGAGAATTCTTTACAAGGCTAAAAAAATATTTAAATATGATGTAACCCTTGATGAGGGCTTTATGCTTGTTGAGGATGGTAGGATTAAGGAATTTTTCGAGGAAAAGCCGAAAATTCATTTTGATAAATTTGAGGATTTTAGAGACCTTTATATAGGTCCCGGACTTGTAGATACACATATTCACGGATATAAGGGTGCGGACCTTATGGATGATAAAGAGGGAAGCTTAAATATAATATCCAAGGGACTTTTGGAAACGGGGGTTACTTCTTTTTTGCCGACATCTTTGACGGCTTCAGCGGAAGAGCTTGATAATTTGTGCAGGCGTGTAGCAAGAGAGTATAAATATGTAGAAGGGGCGAGGGTAAGGGGACTCTTTCTTGAGGGACCCTATTTTACTGAAAAGTATAAGGGGGCTCAGAACGCTTCTTATATGAAAAATCCTGATATAGAAGAAGTCAAGAGATGGAAGGACCTGTCCGGAGGGATTTTAAACAAAATCGGCATAGCGCCTGAAAGACACGGTGTGTTGGAATTTATAAAAGAAGCGAGAAAGCTTGGGGTATATGTGGCTTTAGGACACTCCGATGCGACTTATGAAGAGGCCTCAGATGCGGTTAAGGCGGGGGCGAATATTTTTATACATGCCTATAACGCAATGAGCGGGCTTCATCATAGAAATCCCGGTATGGTAGGGGCTCTTTTTGAAACGGATGCCGTAGGGGAGCTTATCTGTGACGGGCATCATGTTCATCCTGTGGCAGCAAAAATTTTGATTGACCATAAGGGGAAAGACAGGATAGCACTTGTAACCGACTGTATAAAGGCGGGAGGTATGCCGGATGGAGACTATAACTTGGGGGAATTTCCTATTGTTGTTAAAGAAGGGACGGCAAGGCTTAAGGAGGGGAATTTAGCAGGTTCAATTTTGACTTTGTGTCGGGCTGTAAAGAATGTTTGTGATTGGGATATAGCCGATCTTAGACAGGCTTTAGATATGGCATCACTCGTACCGGCAAAATCGGTCGGTATAGATGATATTTGCGGCAGTCTTAAGGAAGGAAGAGATGCAGACTTTATAGTTTTGTCCAAAGATTTGGATTTAAAAGCTACCTATTTATCAGGCAAGAAGTTGTATGAAAAATTTTAATAGATAAGTCAAAACCCGTTCATATGAACGGGTTTTATATTATGCAAAATTTATAGAATTTAAAATTTTCTTTCTTTCGGATATGGTAAATTCCCTATCAAGAGAGTGAAGCAGGTAATTCACCCTTCTTAGGATATTGGATCTTGTAATCATACCCTTGTATTTCATATCCTTGTCTACAAGGCATATGAAATTATAATCTACAAGGGCCCTAAGGACTTCTTCCAAGTCAAAATCTTCACCGGTTATGTAGTATCTCTTATCTATTGCATCCTTTACCTTATATTTTGAAAGTATATCAACTCCTTCTTCAAAGAGTTTTTGGCCTATAAATTTCATTATTTGATGGTTGGATATGAGGCCTATAAAGTGGTTGTCATAGTCCAATACAGGAATAGATGCATAGTTTACATTTGTAAGTAATAAGACAGCATGTTGTAAATCGTTATCCGCAAACACCATAGATGTATTGGAAGCGGAAACTATCATGCTGGAAGTATCTTCTAATAAAAGGTCTTTAATTTTTTTGTTTATCATTTAATCACCTCTATGTTTATTATACAGGATAAATAGAAGGTGCTCAATATTTTTACCTTATTTGACTTTTAAAAAGTAATTTGCTAATATATGGTTAGCACTCGGAGACTTAGACTGCTAAAGGAGGAGAAAATGAAAAAACAATTTGAAACAGAATCGAAAAAAATTTTGGATTTGATGATTAATTCTATATACACAAATAGGGATATATTTCTTAGGGAACTGATTTCAAATGCATCGGACGCTTTGGACAAGAGATATATTTATGAACTTCAAAATAATGACAAGGGCTTTGACAGGTCGGATTTTCAAATAGAAATTTTATATGATAAGGATGAGAGAAGCCTTGAAATTAGAGATAAGGGAGTGGGTATGACCAAGGAAGATTTGGAAAACAACTTGGGAACAATAGCTAAGAGCGGATCTCTGGATTTTAAAAATCTTAATAAGAATGACGAAATTTCCATAATAGGACAGTTTGGTGTGGGTTTCTATTCAGCCTTTATGGTTGCGGATAAGATAGAGGTTGTAAGTAAGGCTGTCAATTCAGAGAAAGCTTATAGGTGGACAAGTCAAGGAACCGATGGTTATGAAATAGAAGAAGCGGACAAAGAAGATGTAGGAACAAGTATTAAATTGTATATAAAAGAAAATATTGATGAAGAAGAGAAGTTTGATCAATATTTAGATTGGTATTTTATAAAAGAGCTTGTACAAAAATATTCCAATTATATAAAGTATCCTATAAAAATGGAAGTGACCAAGTATAGGCGTAAGGATACGGGCTCTGACGACTATGAATCCGAGGAATATAAGGAAATAGAAGTGTTAAATTCCATGATTCCTATTTGGAATAAGTCTAAAAATGAACTTTCGGATGATGACTACAAAAATTTCTATCAGGAACAAAGATACGGTTTTGACCAACCCCTAAAATGGATTCATTTAAATGCGGAGGGTATGATAAACTATAGGGCAATTCTTTATATACCGAGTCAAAGACCTTTTGATTTTTATACAAAGGATTTTAAGAGGGGATTGGAGCTTTATTCCAACGGAGTTATGATAATGGAAAAGAATGAAGAGCTTTTACCTGAGTATCTTTCATTTGTAAGAGGGGTTGTGGATTCCGAGGATCTTTCGCTTAATATTTCAAGAGAAATTTTACAAAAGGACAGAAGACTTATTTCTATAGCAAAGAATATAGAAAAGAAGGTGATTTCGGAACTTAAGTCAATGCTTAAGGATGAAACGGCTAAATACAGGGAATTTTTTGAAGCCTTCGGCTTAAGCATAAAGGCCGGTATATACTCATCATTCGGAGCTAAAAAAGATGAATTACAAGACCTTTTATTATTTAAAACCTCAAAGTCTCAAGAGCCTATAAGCCTTGAAACTTATGTTTCCAATATGCCTGAAAAACAGGAAGAAATATACTATGCGGCAGGATCATCCTATAAGGAAATAGATAAGCTTCCGCAATTACAAAAGGCTAAGGCTGATGGTTATGAAATCTTGTATTTGGATCAGGAAATAGATGAATTTGTAATAAAGATTCTTGAAAAATATGGGGAAAAGAAATTTAAGTCCGTATTTGATATAGAGGATGTAGAGGAAGAAACTACTGAAGATGAAGGCGACAGGCTTAATAAAACTGAACTTTTCAATAAGATAAAGGAAGCTTTGGGAGATCAGGTAATAGAGGTTAGAGAGGGCAAGAGGCTTTTAGAGGATGCAGCTTGTTTGGTTTCTAAAGGAGAAATTTCAATCGAGATGGAAAAGACCCTTGCAAGTCAAATAGATGGACCTCAGATAAAGGCTGAAAAAGTTTTGGAAATAAATACTAAGCATCCGATTTATGCTAAGTTGATGGAGGCTTTATCTAAAAATGACAGCGAAAAAATAAGCTTAATATCAAGTGTGCTATACGACCAGGCAAGACTTATAGCAGGTTTGAAGCTTGATGATGTTGTTTCTTATACTCAAAAGACTATGAAGCTTATGGAAATGTAATTTTAAATATTAAAAGCCATAAATGAGTTAATTCTGAAAGTAACTTATTTATGGCTTTATTTTTTTATTTTATTTTCTTTAAAACCAGAGCTGTTCTGCTTGGAAGATATATTTGTATACCCTTTTCATAGTCGGTGCCATATAGGGTTTTTGAATGGTATACATAGCTTCTGGAAATTCTGTCAAAACCTCCAAATTCTCCGATATCCGTATCAAAGACAACTTTAAATTCTTCTCCTTCAACTATGGGAACTGAAAGTCCTTCGTAGCTGTTTGTAGGATGGAAGTTAAAAAGGAAGTAAAGGTCATTTTTCCTAAACATTAACAGTTTCATATCATTATGGATCATGATAAGTTGAGGGGTCTGTCCGTCAAGCAGACTTTTAGCTTTAGAAAAAGCGATCATTTCCTTATCGAAGTTATTAAGGTACCTATATTTTAGATCCTTGTCATCTACCAGATGCCATTGTCTTTTAGCATACTTATAAGACCAGCCGTTTCTTTCTGAAGGAAAATCTATCCATTCCGGATGCCCGAATTCGTTGCCCATAAAGTTTAGGTAGCCGTCGGCTCCGGTTGATATGGTGGCAAATCTTATAAGCTTATGAAGGGCGATGGCCCTATCTATAACTATATTTTTATCATCCTTGTGCATATGCCAATATATTTCAGCATCCGTAAGCCTGAACATCAAGGTTTTATCTCCCACAAGGGCCTGGTCATGGCTTTCGGTATAGGTGATAGTTTTTTCTTGATTTCTTTTTGTAGTAAGTTCATACCACATCCAGTTTAAATCCCAGTTATGATCGTTTCTTTTAAGGGTTCTTACCCAAAAATCGGGTACTCCCATGCTGAATCTGTAGTCGAAGCCCACGCCGCCTTCATTTATAGGAAGGCATAGTCCCGGCATACCGCTGACATCTTCGGCTATGGTAACGGAGGCCTTTTTGATTTCTTTAATCAAATCATTTGCAAGTGTGAGATAAGTAAGGGCTTCTATATTTGTATTCATTGAAAAATAGTTGTCATATGATACAAATGCCGTGCCTATACCGTGGTTTTGATAGATCATGGATGTGACTCCGTCAAATCTGAAACCGTCTATATGGTACTCGTCAATGAAGTATTTAAGGTTTGAAAGTAAAAATTTTATTACATCATTTTTTCCGTAGTTAAACAGCTTTGAATCCCAAAGTTGATGATTTCCCCTGTCTCCCTCGTAGAAAAACATTTCGTTTGTGGTGTCAAAAAGGTTTATACCCTCATGTACATTTTTAGCGGCATGGCTGTGTACTATATCCATAAAAACGGCTATGCCCATCTTATGGGCTGTATCTATGAGTTCTTTTAAGTCTTTTTTATCCCCGAACCAATGAGCGGTACTGAAGAAGTTTGTAACGTGATATCCAAAGGATCCGTAATACACATGTGAGGCAAGTGCCATTATCTGTATGGCATTGTAGCCGTTATCCTTAATTCTCGGCAGGATATTTTTAGTAAATTCTTTAAAGCTTCCTATGGATTCTTTTTCCTGAGCTATACCTATATGAGTTTCATATATAAGGGGTTTGAAGTCCTTTTTAATTTTAAAATCATCATGCTTCCAATTATATTTTCTTGAGTTATCAATTATGCCATAGAAATCTAAGCTGCCGTCTTCCTTTATTTCCTGTTCAACCTTATTTATAAAAAGAGGAATGTGGTAGTATCTTTCATTATTTTTTTCTATGATAACTTTTACTCTTGAGTTATTTGAGAGACTCTTTATACCTTTGATTTTTATTTCCCAAGTATTTTCATCTATCCTTGTCAGACTGTGAGATGTCGGATTCCAATCGTTGAATTCCCCGGTAAGATATACGGCATCTGCAGCAGGTGCCCATTCTCTATAAATCCAAGCGTCCTTGATTTTATGGAAACCGTAGTATTCGTGCATATTTGCTATTTGAGAAAGTTTTTTTGCACCCTTAAGCAAATCCTTCTTTTTTTCTTTGTAGTCGTTTATCCTAAGGAGAACATCTGACTTGAAATGTTCTAAAATAGGATCCCTATCAAAAATTTTGTAGTTAATACTCTTATTTGCCATAAATTTTCACCCCTTTATAATTATACTTGATATTTATGACAACTAAAAGGGTTTTCAAGTGGAAAAAAAGGCAAATTCGATATATAATATAATAAAAAGGGAGGGCTTATGCCGGGGAAATTTATTGTGTTTGAAGGGTCCGACGGATCCGGAAAAACTACCATACTTAATGAAGTAAAAAAATTCTTAGATGATTTGGGAATTAAATATATATTAACCAGAGAGCCGGGCGGTACCAAAATAGGAGAGGCTATAAGGGAGATCTTGCTTGGTAAGGAGAACGGTGAGATGCATCCCAGGACGGAGGCTCTTTTGTTTGCCGCAGCCAGGGCTCAAAGTGTAGAGGAAAAATTGATACCCGCTTTGAATGAAGGGCTCTTAGTTATATCGGACAGGTATGTTATGAGTTCAATCGCCTATCAGGCTTATGCAAGAGGCTTGGATGTCGACAGCATTGTGAGCATAAACAATTTTGCAACAAACCTTCTTAAACCGGATGCCACATTCTTTTTGGATGTGGATCCTATAAAGGTTTTGGAGAGAAAAAAGGGGCAAGTTGAAGCTGACAGGATGGAGAGAGAGGCAAATGACTATCATGAGAGGGTTTATAGAGGTTATAAGGAACTTGTGGCTAAGGATGATGGGGTTATTATCATAGACGCTTCCGGATCTGTTCAAGAGGTTGCTGCTGAAACTATAGAAAAATTAAGGAATATATTGGGGGTATGATATGAAGCTTTTATTAGCGGTAGTACAGGACAATGATGTAAATATATTAACAGAAGATTTAATAGATAAGGGTTTTAGTGTTACCAAGCTTTCATCTTCCGGCGGTTTTTTGAGAGTCGGAAATACAACAATTTTTATGGGTGTAGAGGATGACAGGGTTGATGAGTGTCTTGAAGTTATAAACAGAAATTGTAAGAAGAGAAAGACGACAACAGCCATAGTAAACCCCAATATACAAAGTGCTATGTTCCAAACTTTTCCGGTGGAAATAGAGGTTGGCGGAGCTACAGTATTTTTATTGGATGTTGAGAAGTTTATAAAGTTGTAATGTTAAATCCTATTTTAGAAAAACAGATAGCGGGAGCAAGTCTTTCTCAAGTCTATGTATTTGAGGGAAAGTATGAAGATACAAAGAAGCAATATGAGGAGTTTTGCAGGAGGATTTTAAAGTCGGATAAGGATATACACAGCCTGATAGATCTTGTTATACCTGAAAAGAACAATATAGCTCTTAGTGAGATAAGACAGGTAAATAAAAAGGTTTATGAGAGGCCGGTCGGTATAAGTAAAAGGATAATAGTTATAGAAGAAGCTCATTTTATGCGAAATGAGGGACAGAATGCAATGCTTAAAACTTTGGAAGATTTAAATGACTATGTCATAGTTATTTTTACTACCGATAACAGATATAAGCTTAGGGATACTATTTTATCCAGGGCGCAGGTTGTAAGTCTTGTAAAACAGAATGAAGAAGATAAGTCGGCAGATGAAGTTTTTACTCTCTTGTTTGATATTGCGGACAAGAGATATTACAGTATAAGAAAAAACAGAGAGCTTGTAAATAAATTGGCGGAAGATAAAAAGGGTAGCTTAAGTAAGCTTGAGAATATAGTTAAGGACCTTATTTTTTATATGACTTGTAAAAACTACGCAGTTTGCAAGTTTGATACAAGGTATGAGTCAAAGTTGAAAAGACTTGAAAATTTGAAAAAGGACAGGCTTGAGAAGCTTGTTTTTGAAATAGAAAAAGTGAATGAATTATTATCGGTAAATATCAATTTTCAAATCGCTTGGGAGAGATTGATGTTTATCTTGATGGAGGAATAGATGATAGAAGTTGTAGGTGTAAGGTTTAGGCCTGCCACCAAAATATATTACTTTGATCCGCAAAAAATGAAGCTTGCGCTTAATACTGATGTCATAGTGGAGACAGTCAGGGGCGTAGAATATGGGACTATAGTTATTGAAAACAGATTCATAGAAGAAGATAAATTGGCTTCAAGTTTGAAACCCATTATAAGGGTTGCTGACGAATTGGATAAGAAGATACAGCTTGATAACAAGGATAGGGCAAAGGATGCGATTGATATATGTAATATCAAGATAAAGGATCATAATCTTGATATGAAATTGGTAGATTCCGAATATACTTTCGACGGGCAAAAGTTGATTTTTTACTTTATTTCTGAAGGAAGGGTGGATTTCAGGGAGTTGGTTAAGGATTTAGCTCAAATTTTCAGGACTCGTATAGAGTTGAGACAGGTAGGGGTAAGAGATCAAGCCAAGCTTCTAAATGGAATTGGACAGTGTGGGCAGAAAACTTGCTGCTCAAGGCATCTTACCGATTTTCAGCCAGTTTCTATAAAAATGGCTAAAGATCAAGGCCTTTCTTTAAATCCGACTAAGATTTCAGGTGTGTGCGGAAGGCTTATGTGTTGTTTGAAATATGAAGAGGATACCTATCTTGACCATGCCAAGGAATTGCCGGCCATAGGAAGTCAGGTTAATACACCTTCGGGCATCGGACAAGTTGTGGAGCAAAAGATTTTAGAGAAAAAGATAAAGGTCAAGATAAATAATGACGGTGAAGAAGGCTTGGAAGAATTCAGCTATGATGCTATAAAGGGCATGAACAGGGTTTGTAACGGCTCTTGCTGTCATAGAAAAATAAAAGGACGAAGTCAGGATTTATAGGCTGTTAAAGGGTGCTTACGGCACTCTTTTTTAATAGTTGGCGTTTGGGGGAGTTTTAAATTCTTTTAATAAAGTTATAAACGATAACAAAAACGTTACAAATTTATGACAAAAAAGATTATATAATGATATAATTAGTTAATATAAAGATAGTAAGGAGAAACCTATGATAGATTTTAAGTTACAAGCAAAAAAAATATTTTCCTGTCTTTTGGTCTTTACATTGACAGTGGGATTTTTGCCGATTGAAAGTGTAAAAGCGGTTGATAATTTAGCAAGCGGCAAATATGTTGTTGAGAGAGCAAGGGCAAGTGGCGGAGATGTGGTATATACACCGGTTACGGACAGCAATGGAAACAGCTTGCAGTATAGCGATGTCAACTCTGCTATTAGGGCGATGAAGGCTCAAGGTAACGGGGCTTATTATGTAGTTAGGCATAAATCGAATCCGTCACCGTTGAAAATAGTAGCTGCGAACTACGGGTTTGCTCAAACTTGGCCTGATCACAATTATAACTATACTACAAATTCATATAAGGTTATAAATGTATATGACAAATATGGTGGTGCGGTTACTTATGTGAATACCGGAAGAATAGCTCAGTATAAGGAAACTGTAACTATAAACGGAAGTTTATACGTGCATGTGCTTTTAAGCGGGGCCGACGGATATATAAAGTTAAACGAAGTAGATATAATACCTACGCCATATATAAGTAACGGAATTCCGGTGAAATATGGAAACGGGATTTCAGGGGTTTTGAATATTCCGACCTATAAAGCGGGATATGACGGAAGTATAAAGGAGCTTTGGTTCAGGCATGAAGACTATAGTTATTATTCAGCGGTTGGGGTGGCTCCGTCATGGATGAGAACTGATACTGAATATTATTCTTTTGACGGCAATTATTTTTATACTGATTATGAATTTTCCAAAAGAGCAAATTCAAGTCCTTACTATAATTATTATCAATATTTGCCGGTAGGCTCAAAATCTAAACTTACAGCCGCTCAGCTTGATGCAATTACATTAGATGCAGTAGGCTCTTATTCTTCGGCTATGAAGGGATTGGGGAAGGCTTTTACAGCTTACCAGGGCATATATGACATGAACGGGCTTTTAGTTTATTCGTTGGCAAGATTGGAGTCCGCTACGGGAACTTCATGGTTGGCCCTAAATAAGTACAATCTCTTTGGCTGGAATGCTGTGGATTCAAACCCTATAGGGGATGCTTCAACATTTGCAAGCCCTATGATAGGGGTTAGGGACCATATGGGTGTAAATTTAAAGAGTCTGTCCAATGTTTATGATTGGAGATATTTCGGAAGCTTCTTCGGTAATAAGGGAGCGGGCTTTAATGTTAAGTATGCCTCCGATCCTTATTGGGGGCAGTCCGTTGCAAGTCTTGCATATAGGGCGGATAAGGCTAACGGATTGGTAGATTATAATGCTTATCAGTTGGCTGTTTTAAAACCGGGGAAGAATGTAAC
>JAEXBH010000103.1 GCA_023394215.1 Bacillota bacterium
ATATTTTATATCAAATGCTCAGCATTTAATAACATCAGAAAATCTCTAAACTATTTTGGAAAAATCAATTCTACATTTTGGCTTTCCAAGTAGGAAATCCACTCGTCACTCGGTTTTTTATCAGTAACTACTGCATCTATCTGTGAAATATCGGCAATCAAAAATCTTATATGGTCTCTAAATTTAGAATGATCCACCAATAAAACCCTTTTTAGGCTCCTTTCGACCATAATCTGGCTAACGGCACACTGTTCAGAAACATTATGCATGAGTCCCGACTTAATCCCCACGGACGGGCAACTCAAAAATAATATATCACAGTAATACTTTCTCAAGGAATCCTCCGCTACGTGTCCTACAAAGGACGCAGAAGCACTCCTATAGTTTCCACCTATACCTATAAGCTTGGTTTTTTCCTTATTGCCTTCAAAAAGCTTAATAATATTAAGGGAATTGCTAATAATAGTTACCTCAAGGTCCCTATCTATGATTTCCCTTGCCAGGGTCAAACAGGTACTGCTGTCATCAAGCATAATTGTCATCTGCTCATTTATGTACTTATCAAATGCCAACTCGGAAATTTTCGCCTTTTCATTCACTAAAAATTCCTTTCTCTTGGCAACTGGTATTTGATTTTGAAACGAATCTATGTATGCACCGCCATGAACCCTATGCAAAAGCCCGGCATCTTCCATATCTTTAAGCTCACGTCTAATAGTTTCCTCACTACATGCCAACTCAAGTGCCATTTCCCTTACGGTAATAGTCCCCTTTAGCCTAAGGCGAGCTTCAATAAATCTTTGCCTATCTTTTTTCAGCATCCCGCACCCCTTTTCTTGTCATAAAAATCTCTATTGATTTTTATTTGTCCATCTAAATTTTATCTTAGAAGCCCATAAAAGTCAACGCTTTCAGATATAAAATCCACATTTTTTTTGTTTATTTTGGTTTTTTGACGTTTTCTGTTTACTTACCGTTATAAATGCTATATAATTTTAACAAATACACTATTGGGAGATTTTTTACTATGAATTTATCAGCAAGAAATGACGGTAATATGCCTTTTATGATGAGATTTGAAAATGTAGCCTGGTATGAAAACGGCAAGGTCCGTATACTTGACAGGAGGATTTATCCTATCCGCATTGAATACGTAACCTGTACCGATTACAAAGAAGTCGCCAAAGCCATCCATGATATGGTTACCCAAAGTGAAGGCCCTTATACGGCGTGTCTTATGGGAATGGCTCTCGCTGCCTATCAGGTTAAAAATGAAAGCAAGGACAAATTTGTTTCCTTCCTTAAACAGGCGGCTTATGATTTATCCCATGCCCGCCCAACAACTTCCGCCCAAATGGTCAGACTTTGCCAGGCTTCATTTGAAACCGTAATGACTGCCTTGGAAAATGGCGTATCAGGTCAAGGACTTGTAGATGTTGCCTTTGAGTTTGCCTACAACTACATAAACCAAAATTATGCCCGTTACGACAAAGTTGCACACTACTTAGTTGAAAAATTCCCTGAAAAAGGTACCGTTATGACTATGTGCTTCGCCGGAACTATAATAGGTACAATGCTTAGGGAATGCAAAAATAAAAATAAGGACATAAAGCTTATATGCTGCGAAACTCGTCCTTATTATCAGGGAGCCCGCCTAACTGCAAGCTGTTGCCAAGATATGGGCTTTGATACAACTGTCATTTGTGATAATATGCCCGCCTACACAATTAAACATAAAAATGTCGATGTATTTACATCAGCCGCAGATGTCATAACTTGTGACGGTCATATAGTAAATAAGATAGGGACCTTCCAAGTTGCCATGTTTGCCGACTATTACAAAATTCCTTACTATGCAACAGGTACTCCGGATCCTTCACATAAGGATATCTCAACAGTTGTTATAGAAGAAAGAGATCCTGAACAGGTTACCCATTCTCTTGGGCAAAAAATTGTTATGGACGGAGTAAAGGGCTACTACCCGGCATTTGATATCACCCCTCCTGAGCTTGTTGGAGGTATAGTTACCGATAAGGGTATCTACCTGCCTGAAAATTTAAATAACTATTTTACTGATTAAGAAGGAGAAAACTATGAATTTTAAAAAAGAAAAAGAACTTCTTTGCCAGTATGGATTAAAGCTGATGGAAGCAAAGCTGACTCCCGGCACATCCGGAAATCTCAGCATATTCGACCCTGAAAGCAAGACCGTTTTAATAACCCCTTCAGGTGTTCCCTATACGGATTTAAAACCGGAACAAATAGTTGAAATGGACCTTGATGCAAATGTTTTGGCAGGGGACTACAAGCCGTCATCAGAATACCACCTGCATACACTTATGTATAAAAACAAATCGGAAGCGAGGGCCATTATACATGCCCATTCCTTTTATTCCACTGCCCTTGGCATACTTAACCAAAGTTTAAAGGCAGTCCATTATGTCATAGCCGAAGCCGGAACCGGAGAAGTTCCTCTTGCTCCTTACAAACTTATGGGAACCAAAGAACTTGCTGAAGCCTGCGTGGAAAGCATAGGAAACTCTCGAGCGGTACTTATGAAAAACCATGGTATCACAGTCTACGGCAAAGATCTCTCAGATGCCTTCAGCGTACTTAGAAATTGCGAATGGTGTGCAAAGCTTCAACTTACCTGCCAAAGTATAGGCCCTATATCCTATCTTTCAAATGAGGAAATAAACGATGTTCTTGAAGCATTTAAAGACTACGGCCAAGTGAAAAAGATAAGATAAATCTATGATAAAATAGCTACTTAAGTACTATACAAACATATATAAAATAAACTGAATTTTTCACCTTGAATATCTTAATCAAAATATATGAACAAGATTTCAAATTTTATAAACGCTAAAAAACGGGATTTAAATCCCGTTTTTTTAACTTTAGAAATCGATTGAAAAAAAATGCTTCTATGTTATTATATTATGCAAGAATATATTATGAAACAGCTATCGAATGCTACTATGAATACAAGTATTATGCTGGTTCCGGATATTCTAAGTACTTATATACCGAATACTCCGATGTTATAGGGTTATGGGCCAGGTAATAATTGATACATAATAAGTGGGCTGTGTTTTGGATAAGAAAAAGTTTACTCAAATATTGGGTGTAGTTATGCTTGTCATTATGTTAATACTTACATTTAACTACAATTCCTCTACATCCTCACTACTGCTGATATGTTCAGCAATAACGTATGTAATTAAGATTTATATATTTGAAAAAAAGTTAACCCCAATGGCTATTTTGTATATTATCCTTATCTTAGCGCTTTTAGTAAAATTGTTCTTAATTAAGGGTCAATATTATTAATAATATTGACCTCAAAATTTTAGTATTTATAATTCCTGTTGGGGTAGTAAAATCTACCCCAACTTTTTAGTTTAAAATAGATCGTTTAGTTTATTGCCAACACATTGCAATACTAATAGAAACATTATCAATTTTTATAAATTATAATATACTTATTCAAGCAACTTATCGAAACCCTTCTATTTCAGTAAGTTTTAAAACTACCCTCCTCCATCTCATATACACAATCAAAAAGATTCAAATTTTCAGAACTTAAATCATGAGTAACCATAATTATAGTCTTACCCTTTGTCCTATTTCCTGTGAACAGGTACTTAGTAAGCTCCTCTTTAAGAGCCGGATTCATAGCACTAAAGGGTTCATCCAATATCAAAATATCTTTATTTTGCACAAGCAACCTCAAAAATCCGACAAACTGCTTTTCTCCTCCACTTAAACGACTTAAATCTTTTTCCTCAGATATTTTCTTGTAAATATCCGATTTTTCAAAATCTTTCAAATCCAAATTATAAGAGCCGAAAACTGTCAGATTGTCTTCAAAATCTGATGCAAATATATGCTCATCCTGACAAAGATAGGCAATATGCCCCAAGTAATTTTCCTCATCCTCTCCATCTATATAAATTCTTCCGCCTTCTATACCTAAATGCCTTACAATAAGCTTTAGTAGCGTAGATTTGCCGGATCCGTTATGCCCTACTATAGCATAGGATTTGCCGGACTTAAATGTAACATTCAAATCTGTTATACTTATTTTTTCATTGTGATAATTTACATTTTCCAATTTCAAATCATAATTTATCAAACTCTTGTTATTACTTTTTAAATCTATTTTATTATCAGATTCTATGTAATTCATAAACTTTTTTCCAACAGACTTTACGGAAGCTATGGCATTAATATCATAAACTATAGAATCTAAAGGGTCTATAAAAGCACCTATATAAGCTAAACTTGCAACCATAGTTCCCAAGCTTATCTCTCCCCTGTAAAGCAATATTGCAGAATATGAAAAACTGATTATTTCTATTAATTTCAGCACCAATTGCCCAAAACTTAAACTTATAGATTTAGCTTTTCCGAAAGCATACCTCTTGTCCGATGTTTCATTAAGCGTTTGAGAATGTTTTTTATTAAATGCCGAATATGTATCAGCATTTATAACATTAAATCCTGACAACAGATCACTTATCTTGGATGTGTAGGTAGCCAATCCATCTTGATAAACCTTTCTCTTTTCCGCTAAATACTTACTGAAAAGTTTTGGTGTATAAGCGGCAAAGACCGATGTAATTAATATTAAAAAAGCTATCCGCTTATCCACAAATCTAAATATTATAACCCCATATATCACAAACATAATAAATGATTTAATAAGATCTATACAGGGTTGCAACCAATCCTGCTCAAGCGATGTAATATCGTTCGCCTGCAAAGATATATAATCACCCATTTTATTCTTATAAAACTCCTCTTTTCTCATTGAAAAAACCGCCTTAAAAAAATCATTCTTTAATATTTTTTCAAATTTTATGGCTCCCTTCCAAGTTACAATAAGATCCAAGTATTCAAGAACTATATTTATAAGTAAAAGCCCCGCATAAATAAAAATCATACCAACAACATAAGAAAAATCTTTATTTGCAATATTATCAACAAGATCTTTCTTAACAATAGGTACCAAAGCCAAGCATAAAGTGCATAAAAAGCCCAAGGTAATTTGCCAGAAAATATATATTTTAATTCTTTTAGTATATCTATTAAGTTTACTTTTCATAATTGTTCACCCTTGTTTTATTCTATACAATAAGTTGGAAATAAGCAAAATTTCCTCCCACAAGTTTCGACATATAACAGCCTTTTAAAAATATTATACTATATTTTATGAATAAAATAGTTACGCTTATTCATATTAACCATCAACACGCCAAAGTTTTATTTACAATATTGTTATACAAAAAATTAACATAATCTATTGTTTTCAAGTTTATTTTATGATAAAGTTTAGTTAGTTACATATAACTCAAATATTTTACTTGCAAAAGCATATGCAGCAAATGACAACTCATTTACCTTAATAAGAAACGATAACGGTTTACTGGAATATATAATTTCGGAAAACGGAAAGAATATTTATTATTTAGAAAAGTATAATAATAATGAAATAAACACATATATTTATGATTAAAAAAATGATACAAAAAAAATTAATTGATCATAAAATTACATATTTACCTAAAAATAATGATACTAACTATAACGAAGATTATAATAAACTCAATCCTTTCTCGATTCAACTTTATGCTTATGATAACGGCTACAGGTATGATAGAAC
>JAEXBH010000153.1 GCA_023394215.1 Bacillota bacterium
ATTTTGAAAAAATAAAAGAGTATGATATGGAGTTTGCTCTCGGATACGGAGATTTGGGGAATTTTTCGGGAGATTTGCTCGACTACCTTGCCAATAGAGATAGGAACGTTTATGCTTATGGACTAAGGTACAGAAAAGGTATGCTTAAGCAGGAGATAAAAAATGGCAGTCAAGTTGAAAAACCTGATGACTGGAAGGTAAATAAAAATCCTTGGGAGCATGAAAAGGGCTTTTCTCACTATGTAAATTTTAAGGATTACAGTGTAAAGGCGGTTCCTTATGATATACCGGTTTTATCATCTTCCGCCGATAGGGTAAATACTTTGAGATTATGGAAGAGCGAGTCTGTGAGTGATATAGACTTTGAGCAATTTTCTGCCGGCAATATCCAAGAGGCCTATAAGAACGTAAATAAAGCTAATTCCATAGTGGAGTTTCTATATCCTCAGGAAGATTCTCACAACGGTAAAGTTTTGAGGCTGAGCCAGGAGTATTTTTTCGCCTCATCCTCTATACAGGATATACTTAAGAAATATAAAAAGTATATAAAAAAAGATATAAGAGATATTCATGAATATATTGATATACAGCTTAATGATATACACCCGACCTTGGCTATACTTGAGTTTATATATCAACTTATGAAGAAGTATTCTTTGCCTTTTGAAAAAGCTTTGGCAATATCGAAGAAGGTTTTTATATTTGTGAATTCTTCTTTGCTCCCTGAAAATTTTGAATCTTGGGATATTTCCATATTTAAAGAGGTTTGCCCTCAACTTATGGAAGTCGGTAAACTTTTAGACGAAGCTATAAGAAAAGATTTTTCCCACAAAAGATGTAATTCGATTATAATAGAGGATGTGACTGCAATAAGCCACGGCAAAATTCATATGAACAATATAGCCTATTTCGTTTCCCATAAAATAATAACTACAAGCAGGGGAGAAAGATGGTTTTTAGATGATTCTTATTTAAATAAGCTTGGGATCTTTTATTCAAATAAACTTGAAGCTATGGAAATATATTTTGACAGTTGTCAGTATTTGAAAGAGAACAATAAGGCTTTATATTCCGCTTGTCTTGAAAATAATTTGAATGAAAATGTTTTTGAAAGTATAAAGCTTGAAAACAAGTTGGACCTTATAGAAAAGCTGTGTCCTAAGGATTTGTTTATAAATCCTAAATCCGTATTTATTATGAATTTGGGAGTTTTTCATGAGTATAAGAGGCAGCTGCTAAGTTGTCTAAGTATAGCTTTGCTTTATTACAGGCTTAAGAAAAATTCAAACTTGGATGTAGGGGAAAGGACTTATTTTTTTGGAGGAAAGTCATATCCCAACTACTACCTTGCTAAGGAAACAATAAGGTTTATAAATGCCTTGGCAAATTTAATAAACAATGATTTGACCATACAGGATAAAATTAAGTTGGTATTTGTAGAAAATTATAATATAAGGAAATCCACAATTTTGGTGCCGGCTTGTGATATCTACGAGGATTTACCGCTTATACAGATGGAAACTACCGATTTAAATATACTCAAGTATCTGGTAAACGGAAGTCACCTTATACAGGCAAAATCCAATCGAATTGAGGGACTTATAGATGATAATTTATTATACAGTTTCGGCGATTCCAGAGATGAATATTTTAGGGAATTGAAGGATAAAACTTATAATGTGGATTATTTTTTGGCACTGAATGAAGAACTGGATGATATGTTTGAGTTTTACAAGTCCATTCCGAGCAATTTGTTCAGCTATGATATAAAGAATATTTATAACGCCATATATTATTTTAATGACAATTATCATGTATTAAAAGATTTATCCGAGCATTATGAGCTTATGAATGAGCTTTGCGGTCAGTATAGAAAAAGAGAGAAATGGATTGATGATTCTATAAATATTATCAATCAAGCACAAAAATACGCTATAGAAAACAGAAAAATTAATTTTAGCGATAAATTGGAGAGTTAGATGGAAAATTTAAGTGAAATCGAATCGTATAAGAGGCTGGGGTCCATATATAGCAAGGAGTCTACAACTTTTAGGGTTTGGGCACCTACGAGAGATCAGATAAAGCTTTATTTATATGATAAATTTGATGATCTTATTAGGAAAGAATATACAATGGTTAAAGATGAGGATGGAGTTTTTGAGTTTACCCTGGAGGGGGATTTAGACGGTAAGTTTTATATGTACGGTATTGACGATATGCTTGTTACCGATCCGAATGCCCATGCCTGTGCGGTTAATTCATCGAAGTCCGCAATAATTGATTTGGACGATACGAATCCGGAAGGATTTTTAGAGCATTTTATTCCTTTTAATGACAGAAATAAGGCTGTTATAGCTGAAGCACATTTAGCAGATATAAGTATAAATGAAAATTCGGGAGCGGAGTATAGGGGAACTTTTTTAGGGCTTGCTCAAGAAGGGACTGAGTATAAGGGACTTTCAACAGGTCTTGATCATATAAGTGAACTTGGTATAAGCCATATTCATCTTCTTCCTATTACGGAT
>JAEXBH010000004.1 GCA_023394215.1 Bacillota bacterium
ATCTATAACCCTGTCATGAAAGGTATTAAGCTGACCCGCAACCCTTGCACCCCTAAAGTCTTCCAAAGTCTTCGCTCCGCTATACTTGGAATCCTTCCTGGTCACAAGCACCAAATTGGACTCATAATAATTTTCCGTAAAATCTATTTCCTTCTTTCTTTCTTCTGTAGGACTCATACCGGCTATAATTGCATCTATCTTGCCGGAAGTAAGCGCCGGCGCAAGTCCGTCCCATTCCGTCTTAACTATTACAAGCTCTCTGCCCAAACCCTCGGCTATAAGCTTTGCAATCTGAACATCATATCCGTTTGCATATTCTCCCTTGGCCCCTTCTATAGGAACCGCCCCGTTTGAATCATTTTGCTGAGTCCAGTTAAAAGGTGCATAAGCCGCCTCCATGCCGACTCTAAACTTAGGCTTTTCTCCCTCAGCCATAGCAAAAGACGGAAAAACCGTCATAAATATTAAAACAATTAACAACAATCTTTTTTTCATTTTACTCTCCTAAAATAAATTTTATAAGCAGCTTGTAAAACTTGAATAATTCCATATATACAAATGGGCTAAATTCCTCGGGCTTTAAATAAAAAAGAGCCTTCGTCCAAGTCATAGACTTGGGACGAAAGCTCGTGTTACCACCCAAATTCACTTATAGCTCACGCTATAGGCCTTAGCAAGTACAATCATACTCCTTTGCTGTAACGTGCAAACCACGTCACCCGATCAAAAAATCCCGGATGCTGCTCAGAGTCTTTATTCACTAAAACTTCCACTATCCCCTTTCACCTTATGGGACTCTCTGCAAATGGATCTATAATAGCTACTCTTCTCTTCAATGCATTTCTTATTGTCCTATATCTTATCACAAATAAATATTCTGTCAAGATAATTTAATAAATTCTTATAATCATTATCAAAATATGCTACAATGTCCTATATAAAAAAGGAGTGCTTATGAAAAAAAGAATATTTTTAATACTTGGTCTGCTTGCCCTATTTACAATCACAGCTTGCAGTCAAAAAACAAAAGAAGGAGACTATGACTATAAAGTTCAACACGCATATGGAAATTCAAATTATACCATGCTGATATGGGTAAAAAATGATACCATAAACAGGATTGAAAATACCATAGAAATGAATACAAAAAACCAAGATAAAATCCTTGTTTCTCAAATGGAAGATACCTTCAAAAGGCTGTCAAATGCCTATTCTCAAATTGAAGGCGCTACATTTTCCTGGAAAAATGAAGGGGATATTTATACCATAAAGATAAATGCTCAAAACAAACCGGCTATAGATTTCTTGGTTGAACAAGGTGTTATAAAATCATCGAGCCTTACCACTCATAAAAAATACCTGGAGGATATAGGGGCAAAAATAGAAAAAAACTGATGTATTTAAGACCTTTTCATTACAATTCAGTAATAAACAAGTTATTATCTTGACGCAAGGAAATCGTTTTGCTATTATCGAATTAGCTTAAGCTAACTCAATAATATTAAAATTAGAGGTAATCTTATGAAAATGAAACGATTGATTCCAATCGCTGTATTGGCAAGTCTTTGTTTGTTGTCCCCTGCTATAGGAACTTATATTTCAAAGACTCTCGACATTGTTCCTGATGATTTTTCAATTGCCAGAATCTCTAACTATGCTTGGGGAATCAGAACCGCTTGTCTAATATTGGCTATGTATTTCGTTTTTGAAAAGGAGTAAATATAATTCTATGAAAAAAAACTTTTTCTTTGTTACTGGCTGCACTTATAATACTATCAGGATTTACAGCCTATGCTAAAAACTCGAATAATAAAATTGCTCTTCCCGACAGTGAAGTGGTTGAAGAATTCGACTATCGAATACAAGAAAATGATTACAATTTTAATAATATAATGCCTGCAGGGCGTATCTCCTATAAAGTAAAAGAACTTGGAGTAAGCAGCGTAATAGGAAACTATACGGGATAGTCCGTTTCCGGTGAACCCGGTCTAACAATTTCTCTAAGTCAAATGGACTCTAAAACTTTTTCTGCAAGTTCAAATATTACTTGGGGACTTAAGGGCTTAGCAGAGGCTTCTTTAGGTTTCAGTTTTAGTGCAAGTAAGACAATAAAACATTCTGCAACAATAACCATTCCACGTTTACATAATGGAAGGAAAGTTAAACGTGCAGAGATAAAAGCCTATGAATTATATGATAAACACGATTTTAAAATAACATGGACAAGTTATCATGTAAAAAAACCTCATGTATTAGGAACTTATTGGGCTAAAAAACCAAGCGGATATCATTACAAAGTAATATATTACTATAAATAAAACTCAAAGGGTGCTTCGGCACCCCTTATATATTAATTATTATATTCATTCCATTCGTATAAGGCACTCAAAATCAAAGAATTAAATCCGGCATCATTATAATCGGATATAATAACATAAGCAAAGGGGTGCTTATCCATATAAAATCCCATATCTATATAGGTGGTATAATTGTTACCCCTTAAATTACCCAAGACTATGGTATTGGATTGGTCTTTTCCCGCCCCATACTTAGGAGCCTTCATCATAATGTTAATAATTTCTTCATATTTATAGGTATCATCCTTCTTGGTCATAAGTCTTTCCAAAAGGTTGATATTATCCTCTATGCTGAGTAAGTATTCTTCTCCCAAATCAATCTTATAAAGTTTTTTTACAAGACTCTCAAACTTAAGTTTTTTATCTTTCTCAAGATTTTCAACCAAAATATCGTAATAACTGTCATTTCCCTCTAACTGCAAAGTCAAAAGCTTTCTAATCGTAAGAGTCTTATTTACTTCCCTATCCTTTTCATCCTTCTCCTTAAAGGTTAAACTTTTATTTAAATCATAATTTTCATCAAAAGCTAAATCATAATAAATAAGAGGCACTAACAAGTTATTTGCAAGATTGGACCTAAATTTTTCCTTGGAATTTACCAAATACTTAAGATTTTTGTCCGGATCAATCAGCCCCACAGCCATAGAAGCCTTCTTGACCTTTTCTTGTGATATGACGGCATTAATCCTGGCATTGAAATCATCCGCTTTATTTACTTTAACCTGAGCAATTTTTTCTTTAAGGGTACCTTCCTTCCCCACCTCTTCATTTTGTTTATCCCTATCTTTAGCTTCGCCCAACTCACTTGCATGCTGACTAAGCTTTTCCTTTGCCTTATTGAAAAACAGAGGCAGTGCCTTAGTTGCAAGCTTATAAATCCCGAATATAAGTGCAAATGTGAAAGCTGCAATAAGAAATATCCTAAATATTTTTATTCTGTTTTTTTTCTTTATATTTCTTCTTCGTCTATTTTTCTGCCTGTCTCTGAATCTTCTGTCCATAACTTCCCCTAAAACTATCTTTATTAAATTATATCATAGAATATTCAAATTATGATATCATATTAATATAAAGAACAGGAGGAATTATGAATAAATTAAAAATTGAAAGTTTTGGGGAATTTTCCTTTCCCAATTCATTAAATATCAGCCCTGACGGCTCCAAACTCTTATATGCCATATCCAAAGCAGACCTTGAGGATAATAAATACAACACAAATCTGTACTTCTATGACTTTGAAAAGAAACACCATGTGCAACTTACAAATTCAAACAGTGACTCTTTTAAACTTTTTGAAGATGACAAAAAAGTCCTTTTTACTTCTGCCAGGGACCAAGCTAAAAATAAAGATGATAAAAAGAAACTTACAAGCTTCTATACCATATCTTTGGAAGGAGGCGAAGCTGTAAAAAGCTTTGACCTTGAAATTTCAGTAACCAAAATAGCTAAACTTAAAGATGACAAGTACCTTATAATCGGAGATGAATTTCACGATGATAAAGATTTTAGGGAAATTGAAAAACTGCCCTTCTATCTTAACGGGCAGGGATACACTCATGAATCCAGATCTTTCTTATACAGCTACAACAGAAAAAACGGCGAACTGAAAAAAGTTTCCGATCCTGCAATCAATGTTGATAACTTTGAAATTGACGAAGATATGGAAAAAGCCCTTGTCATATATACAAATGTTGAAAAGACCATGACCATGTATAACTCTGTAGGGCTTTTGGACCTTGATACCTTTGAGTTAACCAAAATTTCCCAAGACAAAACGTCCTATGCCTACGCAAATTTCTATGGTGAAAAGGTCCTTTATGCAGCAAGCGACCTTATTGACCAAGGTATAAACGACAACAACAAAATATTTACTATGGATAAGGAAGGTGAAAATATCAAAATGCTTTGTAAAGAAGATTTTGATTTTGAATTCTATAATTCCATAGGCACGGATGTAAGATATGGGGCTAACAGACAAGCAAAAATTGTTGGTAAAAAGTTCTACTTTATAGCTACCATCAATGACTGCGCCCACCTGCTTTCCCTTGATAATGAAGGCAATGTTGATACCCTTTTAGGCTTTGAGGGTTCAGTAGAAGGTTTCGATATAGTTGGCGACAGATTTGTTTATGCAGCTATGAAAGATTTAAACCTTACTGAAATTTTCCAAGATATATATGGAAGTGAAAGCAAACTTACAGATTTTTCAAAAGCTCTTGAAGGCTATAAACTATCAGAGATTGAAAGTTTTATGTATGAAAATGACGGCATTGAATTTGACGGCTATGTCATAAAACCCGTAGATTATGAAAAAGGTCAAAAATACCCCGCACTTTTAGAAATTCACGGCGGACCGAAGACAGCTTATGGAAGGGTTTTACACCATGAAATGCAACTTCTTGCAAATCAGGGTTATTTTGTATTCTTTACAAATCCAAGGGGCTCGTCCGGAAGAGGGGTAAAGTTTTCCGATATCAGAGGAAAGTACGGTACAATCGACTATTCTGACCTTATGACCTTTACAGATAAGGTTTTGGAAAACTATCCTGACATAGATACTGAAAGACTCGGCGTACTTGGAGGTTCATATGGCGGTTTCATGACAAACTGGATAATAGGTCATACAGACAGGTTTAAAGCGGCAAACACTCAAAGATCCATATGTAATTGGACAAGTTTTTACGGTACAAGCGATATAGGCTACTATTTTGCAAGCGACCAAACAGCTGCAACTCCTTGGAAAAACTTTGATTTATTATGGGAATCCTCACCTATTAAATACTTTGATAAGGTTAAAACCCCTACTCTAATTATCCATTCAGAAGAAGACTACAGATGTCCTTTGGAACAGGGTATGCAGGTATTTAATGCCCTAAGGGTCCATAACATAGATACAAAGTTAGTAATCTTCAAGGGAGAAAATCACGATTTATCAAGAAGCGGAAGGCCTAAATCAAGGGTAAAGAGACTTGAAGAAATCATAGCCTGGTTCAATAAATATTTAAAATAAAACTCCATCGGAGAAAAATGATTGTCATTGATATATTTAATTTTTTGTTGTATATTTTATATTAGCGACTTTTTAGGAGGATATATTAATGGATTTTAAAGAAGATAAAATTAAGAGAAGCTTATCAACAAGAAATATAGTTTTAGCTGCCCTGTTTGCAGGCATATCTATTATTTTAACGAGATTTCTTTCTCTTAATTTAACACCAAATATGAGAATAGGCTTAGGATCCTTCCCCCTAATCCTCAGCGGTATATTCTTAGGGCCTATACTTGGTTTTTTAACAGGGCTTGCAGCAGACCTTGCCGGATTTTTCTTAAACCCTGTAGGAACCCTACATCTCGGTTTTACCCTAAGTTCAGGTTTAACAGGCTTAATTGCCGGCTTAATTTACTACTTTTTTAGCTTTAAAAACAGTAAAAAGGCAAGCATTGTAAAAATTTCCCTGATAATTATTTTCGTATACGGACTTATACATTTGATACTAAACAGCTTTTGGCTTAATCAATTAAACTCGGTTCCCTTAAATATTTTAATTTATAGCAGAATCCTAAAGGTCATTATAGAGGCCATAATCGTATTTATACTGACAAGTTACTTTGAAAACAGGCTTAAAAAATTTATAAATAACTAAAAGGAGCCGCCATGAATTTATTCAAAGATTTAGAAGACTGTAAAGATTGGATTTACAGTAAAAAAGGCAAAAATAATCAATACGATTTGGAGAGTGTCAAACTTCTGTTGGACAAGATCGATAATCCTCAGGATAAAATCAAAGTAATCCACATAGCCGGCACCAACGGAAAAGGCTCCACTTCAAACTATATTTATTCAGCCTTATCAAGAAAGATTAGGTGCGGACTTTTCATTTCGCCCTACATGTTTGAAATAACCGACTCCATCAAAATAAACGGTAAGGAAATTTCAACAGAGGAATTTATTGCATATGCGAGCTACCTTGAGCCTCTTGTATCAGAACTCGAAAAGGACTCGATAAAATTATCATATTTTGAAATTTTAACTGCCATAATGTTTAAATATTTCTATGATAAAAGGATTGATTGTGCTGTTATTGAGGTTGGCTTAGGGGGAACTCTTGATTCCACAAATGTTATCAAAAACCCTATAGCATCCGTTATAACTACAATATCCCTTGATCATATGAATGTACTCGGAAACTCCCTTTATGAGATAGCTCAAAATAAGGCGGGAATAATAAAAAACGCTTCTCCCGTATTTGTCTATCCTCAAGAAGCCGATATTATGGACCTGTTTAGGGAAAAATGCAAGGAAAATAATTGTCCCTTATTCAGCTTTGACAAAGAAGAAATAGAAATCCTGGAATCTTCTGAAGAGGGAAACTTATTTAACTTTAGAAACTTTAAAAATATCGAAACAAGACTGCTTGGAAAACACCAGATATATAACTCATGTCTTGCCATAACAGTACTTGATTATTTCAAGAAAAATTTCCACCTGGAACAATTTGATATTTTGGAGGGTATTAAGGACTCAAGCAATCCGGGCAGATTGCAAATCCTATCAAAAAATCCAAAAATTCTCCTTGATGGTGCCCACAACAAGGAATCTATCGATGCCCTATTGGATACCATAAAATACTTCAAGTATGACCGCCTTATAGTAGGTTTCAGCATGCTTAAAGATAAGGATGTTACCCATTCCCTATCAAAACTTTCTAAAATAGCGGACAAGCTGATAATAACAAGCCTTGACTATCAAGGAAGAGCCTACAACATGGATGAATTTGAAAGTATTGCAAAAAAATTCAAAGAAGATGTGATATGTATTGAAGACAGGCTTAAAGCATTTGATTATACGCTTTCTTTAGCAAAAGAAAACGACTTGGTTTTATGGTGCGGATCCCTTTACCTAATGAGGGACCTACTTAATTACTGCGAAAAACAAGCCTGACATAAGAAATTAAAAACAATTTAAAAGCCAAGGGGAATCTTACAAAACTGAAGTTAAATTGCAAGATTCCCCTTTAAGTTTAATTATATATTTTTTACGGTCAATCTTCCATCAACCATTTCATAAATTATCTTGGCTCTCTTGGCTACATTAATATCATGAGTTACCACTATAATTGCCCTATCACTTGTAACAAGCTTATCAAACAGATCCAAAATCTCTTTAGACGTCTTTTCGTCAACGGCTCCCGTAGGCTCATCAGCCAAGATAAGGTCAGGATTGTTCACCAAAGCCCTGGCTATGGCTACCCTCTGCTTTTGCCCTCCTGACAACTTTGAAGTAAGCTTATTATAAATAGCCGGCTCCAAGCCCACCTTTTCCAAAGCTTCCTTTGCCAAGTCATTCAGTTCCTTAGACTTATAGCTTTTGTCAAAATATAGTGGAGTCTTTACATTTTCTATTACACTGTCTTCCTCTATCAACAGATATTCCTGAAATACAAAGGATATTTTCTTTCCCCTTAAATCATCCAGTTCCTTATTTGAAGCCTTTGCCATATCAAGGTCGTTAAATACATAGCTTCCTCCGTCAAAACTCTCAAGTCCCCCTATTATATTTAAAAGCGTGGACTTTCCTACGCCGCTGGTTCCCATAATTGCCACATAATCACTTTTACCCAGGCTGAAATCAAGGTCCTTAAGTACATGAAGCTCATTCTCCTGATTTTTATTATAATACTTGTTTAACTTCTCTATCCTTATCATCCTAACCCCTCCCCTTATATGTTTCAAGCAAGGACTTATTGAAATACTTCCTTATGCTGAAAAATGCCATAATAGCCATAATAACTAAGACACTTACAAATACCAAAATCATGGACCTTAAACTCAGGTCATACCTTACCAAGCCCAAAATTCTCCTGAAAATTATCCTGTCAATCATATTAAAAACAAGTACAGCCACGGCAAAAGATCCTAAAAAGGTAATTAAAAGCTCTGAATATAAAAGCTTATAAAAAACCGACTTCTTCATTCCCAAAAATCTGTAGACAAAATACTTTTTCTTACGATTGTTCAATATATGCCAATAAATAAACATAAGGTTCAACACGGAAATAGCAACAAGAACAAGTGTTACAAAGCCGACTTTAACTTCTACATCCGCAATCGGAATAAATTTATCTCGAAGCTTCAACCCTCCTGCATCCTTATCAAATTTATCCAAAAACTCTTCTCTCTCCACCTCCCTAAGGTCGGGATCCAATTGGATTTCAAATCTATCCATTTCAAGCCCCATATCCCTTGCAAGTTTCAAGGTTATTATAAACGAATTCCAGTAAACCCTATCGGTGAAGCCGACTACTTTAACTTCATGTCCAAAAAAATTAACCTTATCTCCTATTTTTATCCCCTTATCCATAGCATAAATTTGAGGTACAGCGACTAAATTATCTTTTTCCCCTGCAAGGGGCAAACGCCCCTCACAAGCTTTAGCTTTCTCGGCAGCCTTTATTATAGAAAAAAATTCCCTGCCAATTCTTTCTTCACTTTTATAATCTTTAGAAAAGCTGATAGACTTAGGTATCCTATAAGCTGTTTTAGCAGTATATACCTGCGGCATTTGAGAAATACCTACAAAAAATTCATCTTTCTTTCCCGGGTTTTCATATTCCAGCATCTGAGCTTTCTTATATTTAGCTAAACTCTCATTGTTTAAATGCTGATTCGAAGCAAATATCTGAAAGCAAAAAACTATGGAAAGGACTAAGATAAATATAAACAGTCTCATACCCTTAAAATTTTTTATAAGTTCCTTCTTAAGTACCTTCATCTCCCGATCCTCCCCCTAAGTTTCGAAGAAATACTCCTAACCGTTATAAGAGAAAATATTATGCTCATGAGAAAAACGATTAGAAATATAAGTCCTAAATCCGTCCAAGCTATCTTGGCATTATTAAATATAAATGATTTAAAAAAATCGGAACCTGTCAAATGTCTTCTTGCAAAATCTGTTTTCATAAAATATGAAAATGCCGAATACAGAACTGTAGGAAGGAAAAATATAAACACATAATAAAGCGTGGATATAAAAAATACATCCTTTCTGCTTGCCCCATTATAAATATAAATACTGAACCTGCTTTTAAAAAGATCCTTATTTATATAAGCTATACAAAGACAGGTAACAAGCACCGTTATAGACAGGGCTATCAACATATCTAAATTTTGCTGTAGGTTAAAACTCACTCTCTCCTCCTGCTCTTTTAACAAGCCTTCTGAAAATAAGTAATAGCCCAAATCATTATTTTCAAAAAAATCCCTTACTTCGGATAACTGATTTTCATTTAACCCATCTTGAAGATAGATAAGTCTTGCTTTCGGTATATTAAATTTATCAGTATTTTTAAAACTTAAAAATATATTATTTTCAGGCACTATAAACTGCTTGCCTCTTATTTCAAATATATTTTCCTTAAACAAATCTCCTATAGAAAGGTCCGAATTAGCTATTATCCCTGTCGACAAGTGCCTTATATCGCTTGAGTAAAAACCTGTAACCTTAAAATCATAACTTTTATCTTGAAGGCTTAAGCTAAAAACACTCCCTATTTTATATTCTCCCCTAAATCTATCAATGACTAAAGCCGGTATAGGCTTGCCTTCTTCATATTTCTCAAGCCCGCCTTCCCTTATATATTTGTCCATATTTTTTAGGGTAAGCTCATCATACATATAAACATTGGCTAAATTTACTTCATCATAATACTTTATATGATAAGGACTCATACCTTTAAACAAGTCTTTCCTATCCCTTACAAAATCCTCAACCTTTGCATTATTTTCATCTATCTTAGCCCGATTATCAACAGTCCTATCTTTATAAGCCAAGCTATATGGGTATTTGTTCATATAAAACAGAGAATTTGCCACAGGTTTCTTACTTAAATAATTTAAATCTCCACTTACAGTTTTTAATCTGTTAAACTTAAAAATGCTCACAAACAAGGCAAAAAAAACCTGCATGCATATTATAAATACAATTACCCTGTTTTTTCTGATTAATCCTTTAATAATCGATACTTTTTTCATTTTTCACCTCACTATTAACGGAGACTATATCTTATATTATTCTATATCTGCACTATAAACTTATACTTTTAATAAGTAACATTCAAATCAAGTTCAACTGTTCCGGTTGAATATGCGTATGAACCCGGTTGTAAATGATCTACTCCACCTGGATTATAATTTACATATGCCCAATTATTTCCATAAGTAGTTTCAGTTTCTTTTTTAAAATTATTACTTTGATAATTTGCATAGTTTATTGAAGCATAGTTTGTACTGTTTCCAAAACTTGATGCATATATCCTCGCATTATCCCCCGGTACCCAAGTTCCAAAATCATAATAAGCTTCCTGTTCCACATTTCCAACTTTATAGTGTTCATATCTCTCTTGGTTATATCTTACATAGACCTCTCCAGCTCTGACATAAGTCCCCATCATAAGGACAAACACTAACAAAGCCGCTGTCAATCTTTTTACTTTTTTCATATATTTCTCCTTAATACTGATATTCTTTAGATATAGCCTCCACCAATAATCCTTTATTTGAATCTCTCCCAATATTATTTTAACACAAATTATTAAATAACAATCATTTAATAAACTCTTTCTTTGATAACCTTATCATTATATTAAATTTATTTAATAATTACTTCGTGAGAATAAACTCCATTAAGTACAAGAAAAAAAGTTCGACATACGCCGAACTTTTTATAAATAATATATATTGTTACATTCCCTTGAAAGCCTTGTCCACCGCATCTATATCTTCCATAGTGGTAGCCCATGTGGTTGCAAATCTTGTGTTAAAAAGATTGTCCCCTATTTGATCTCCCACCTGGAAGTGAATGGTCCTACTAAGCTTTTCTATCTGATTTCCGCTAAGCTTTGCAAATACAAGATTTGCCTCAGCATCGGCAACAAGCTCCACTCCCCTGGATTTAAAAACTTTTGTAAGTTCTACAGCCATATCGGAAGCGTGCCTTGCTATTTTATAGAAAAGTCCGTCTTTAAACATGGTTTCAAACTGAATACCGTAAATATATCCCTTTGCCAAAAGAGCTCCCCTTTGCTTTATAAGCTTTCTCGTTCCCTTCTTAAGATCGGGATTTACTATCACCAGAGCTTCACCTAAAAGCATACCGTTTTTAGTCCCTCCTATGGAAAAAACATCAAAATACTTTGTAAGATCCCTCATGGTCAAATCGTTATTTCTCGAACCTAAAGCAGTACCTATCCTCGCCCCGTCCATAAACATATATAGGCCGTTTTTCTTACAAAAAGTAGAAAGCTCCTCAAGTTCCGCCTTCTTATATATAGTTCCGAGCTCCGTAGCATTTGATATGTATACAAGCTTGGGTTCTACACAATATTCATGGCTATGGTCATGAAGCGCCTTTTTTATACCCTCTACAGTAACCTTGCCGTCTCTGTTTTTAGTCTGGATAATCTGTAAACCTACAGCTTCTATAGAGCCGTTTTCAGTATTTACTATATGCCCCGTATCCGCCGACACAACCCCCTCAAACCTATTAAGACCTATAAGCAGACCTAGTACATTTACTATGGTCCCTCCATGGACAAAATGTATATCTACACTTTCATCTCCAAGATCCCTTTTAAGATATGAAATCGCATTTTTCACATGATAATCTTCAGAATATCCAACATTTTTTTCCCCACAATATCCGACCATATCCTTTAAGACAGCCGGGTGGCAAAGTTCGTTATAGTCGTTATAAAAACTCGTCATTTACATCTCCAATCCTGCTTGACGAAAGGGTCAAGCATACAATATCTATTTCAAAATTTTTCCTTAACTCATAAATAATTTGGTTAAGGGTTGCTCCCGTAGTAACCAAATCATCTATTAATAGTATACCTTTATTTTCCAATTTGCAAGACTTGTTACAGCGAAAAGAATTTAAAAGATTATTTTTTCTCGCATCCCTTCCAAGCT
>JAEXBH010000034.1 GCA_023394215.1 Bacillota bacterium
AATCCCAATAATTAAACCGTTCTTTTCGTTATTTTTCCCTTGTACCTCCTGTTTCTTAGCAATTCTCCCCATAAGTAATAAAAATCGTCCAAATAGAATTGTTACAACTGGAAATATCAAAATTTCATATTTACTCCCCCATCTATCAACCTTATTTTCAATATTGTAGTGGGCGGGTATTAAATCCGGTAAGAACAACAATGCAACAATACTTGCCAATAATGGCAAAAACATAAGTATATAAAACAGTTTTTTATTTTTCATTTTTTTCTCCTTTCAGATTGGAAATCCACATAATTGCTTCATCTAAAATAGATAAATTTAATTCATAAAAGATAAAGTTTTTATATTTTGTTTCGTAAATCAAATCGGCTTTTTTCAGTTTCGCTAAATGATAAGACAAGGCTTGAGGAGACATTCCCAAATTTTCAGCCAAATCTCCAGAATTTATTTTTCCATTCTTTAACTTAATTAAGATATTTCTTCTATTATCATCTGCTAACGCTGACAAAATATCTTTAATTGCCATTACATCACCTCGCAACCTATTTCAATAATTCTTTAAATAGATTATACCTTTTTTCAATAAAAGAAATCAAGCCTATTTAAAAATATTTTTTAATAGCTGTAACTTTGACTCGTTCCGCTTTACCTGTGATAGTCGCCTTTCTTGTTCCTGCAACTACTCTATACAAATCTTAACTTTTTCTGCCTGCTCTACTTCTTATCGTATTTCTAATATTTAATTGTATAGACTATCCTCCCGTAAAAAAAGCACCCACTATAATAAGTGGATGCTTTCCCACAATACTGATGTTTTTTAACAATAAAAAATCTATCTTCAAACGCTTTATATAACTAACACTTTAGCAATTTCTCCATCTTTTCCCTATCAAACTTATCTCCTAAGGCTAATATTAAGGAGCCTATACCCGGTGAAAAAACCGGAGGAATTAATTTGAGTGACAGGTTATTTATGTGATTTTTTAATGGTGAAATAATTAAATCTCCCATCTTGAAAACCCCGCCCGAATAGGATAATAAAAGTTCCTCATCCGCATTAAGTTTATCATAAATGGCTTTTACTATCTTGGATAAGTGAATCGCCCCCTGATCCAAAATATCTAAACAAACGGGATCTCTATTCAGTGCACATTCATAAAAATCCAAACACATAGAGGCTATCTTGCTCCTATTCTCCTTATAAATATCTAAAATTAAGACCAACATATCGGAATCGTCATTCCACTTATACTTTTCCCTTAGATAATGATAAAGATATGTTTTTTCCTCCCTACCGTCACTTTGCCAAGAAAAATGCAAAAGCATTTGGCAGGCAAACCAATAAGCACTTCCCTCATCGCCACCAAATATATGATGCCAACCTCCGGCTTTTACACAATTGTTTTTGAATCTTCCAAGTCCTATAGAACCCGTTCCGCTTATGATATTTATCCCGTCTTCACCGGATAAAGAACCTGCTAAAGCATTTTCCGTGTCATTTCCTATTTGAAAATTTAAGCCCGGAAACAATGAAGAAATCCTAAGTTCAATATTTTCAAAATCTCCCGGTATATCGCCCACTCCAGCCAAACCGAAATAAGCTTTCTCCACCTTGTCTATTGTGAGATTTTGCCTATTTAATAAAATATAAATACCTTCCCTAAGAATATTACATACATTATCAATTCCCTGTACTAAATAATTTGACGGAGTAGATGAATAACTATCTAAAAAACTCAGATTTTCATCGCTAAGGTAAAAATCCGTCCCGGTACCGCCTCCGTCAACCCCTATAAAATATTTTTTGGAATTCATATTAAATCAAGGTTCTCAAGTATCTATAACTGATTCTCAGAGAATTAAGTCTATCTTCCAAAGTTCCTTCATAAGCCCTATCTTCCACTTCAACTATCGCACACCCCTTATAACCTATTTCCGTTGCCGCAGAAATAAACTTATACCAATCTATATCCCCATGTCCCGGAATCTTAGGAATAGTATAAAAATTAGGGGGAACCATTCTTCCGTATTGATTAAGCAAATCTCTATCCACCTTCATATCTTTTAGGTGAAGATGATATATTTTGTCCCTAAACTGTTTGAAAGGAAGCAAATAATCCATATCCTGAATAATATGGTGTGAAGGATCGTAGTTAAGCCCTATATTTCTATCGCCCAATTGTTTAAATATAAGTTCAAGATTATGTGGAGATGAGCCTAAATTTTGCCCGCCGGGCCATTCATCATAGGTAAATATCATCGGACAATTTTCTATACCTATAGCTACATTTCTCTCCTTGGCATAATCCAAAATCGGATCCCAAACCGAATTTAAAATTTTCAGATTATCCTCTACGTTTTTATCAATCATTCTGCCTATAAATGTATTGACTAAATTTACCCCTAATTTAGCTGCAGCATCTATTACTTTTAATAAATGACCGTTATATATTTTTCTCTTTTCAAGATCCTGATCCATATTATTAGGATAATATCCCAAAGCTGAAATTCCTATATTTTTATTTTTACAATAATCCAAAATATATTTAACTTTTTCTTCATCTAAATCATCACAATCTATATGAGTCACACCTGCATATCTTCTCTCAGCCTTACCGCTTGGCCAGCAAGCAAGCTCAACCGCTTCATAACCGGTTTCTGCTGCAAAATCAATAACTTCCTCAAAAGTTAAATCAGGTAAAATTGAACTCAAAAATCCTAACTTCATAGATTATACCTCCCTGTTTTCAAGATATTTTTGTAAAAGTACAGCTCCTATAATTATGGCTCCCTTTATAGCCCCTACCAAAAATGTATTTACTCCCAATAAATTAAGCATATTATTTATAATACCTAAAGTCATTGTTCCGAATACGGTTCCGACAATTTTACCATACCCTCCGGACATTCTTGTTCCACCTATAACAACTGCCGCTATGGCATCCATATCATAAGACAAACCTGAAGAAGCCGAGTTCATACTGCCTAATCTGGAAGCCTCTATCACTGAAGCAAGAGCTACCAAAAATCCTGCAATTACATAGGTAAATATTATTGTTCTTTTAGTATTTACACCGGATAAATTTGTTGCCTGCTCATTGCTTCCTGTTCCATAAACATATCTGCCATAAGATGTTTTTTTCATTATAAAGGCTATTATCAAAGTTAAAATAAGCCAGTATATAATAGGGGTTGGTACTATGCCGAAAATTTTGGTATTTGATATGGCTAAAAAGGCTTCAGCCTTTGAACTCTTTGCCAATACTCCTCCGCCATGATAGAAATATTGTGTAAGTGACCTGTATATACTTGTTGCTCCCAATGTTA
>JAEXBH010000064.1 GCA_023394215.1 Bacillota bacterium
GAACTATAGCTGCATCGAACTGCATTTCTCCGTCAAGCGGTAAATCCAAACCTTGCTCTTCTATCATTTTTTTCGCTATCCTTGTTGCTTCCGCCACCTTTTCTTGATCAGGATGAGAAGCTGAGCCGTTTGTAGAGAATGATAACATAGCTACCTTCGGCTCTATGCCGAACATTTCCGCAGTATCCTTACTCATAAGAGCTATTTCCGCCATCATTTGAGCATCTACAGTTATATTTATAGCAGCATCTGCACAAAGATACTTTCTTCCGTCTTCATGTAATAAAATAAAAGCTCCGGATGTTCTTGAGATTCCCGGTTTAGTCTTAATAATTTGAAGGGCCGGTCTTACAGTATCAGCTGTAGAGTGTATAGCTCCGGAAACCATACCGTCAGCATAACCTTCTTGTACAAGCATAGTTCCGAAATAATTTTCGTCCTTCAACTGCTCTTTAGCTTGTTCAAGGCTTACTTTTCCCTTTCTTATTTCAACAAATCTTTCAACCAAACTTTCAAATCTTTCATCCTCTACCGGATTAATAATTTCAACCGCTGATAAATCGAAGCCGTTTTCAGTAGCTTTACTTAGGATAGCATCTCTATCACCCAATAAAACAGGTTTAATCAAACCGTCTTTTAACAGGTCATCAGTTGCCTTTATTATCCTAATGTCTCCTCCTTCAGGAAAAACTATACTTCTGTTTTTCCCTACAAGCTTCTCTTTTAACTCATCAATTGCTTTCATTCTTTCCTCCTCTATTTTTTAACAACCATGGATAAAGCTTCTACCTCTTCCGGAGACAAATCCTGAAGACTTTTGCCGTTTTTTATCTCCTTAGAATAAGTATAGGCTCCATCCCTGCCGTTTATACTCGTAAACATTATACCATTATTAAACCTATCAAGGAATACCAAGGTGAACGACAGCTCACCTGTCTGATTATCAAAAGCATTATACTTATGAAGTGCGACATTTTGTATAGCCATTGATAGTTTATCGTTTATAGCCTTTAGCTCCAAGCTAAGCTTATTGTTCATTATCCCTATATTTTCTTCCAATCTCTTGTCAAAAGCATCAAGATCGACTTCATGCCTTTCTTCGATTTTCTTATAAATGGTTTTCCTATCCTTATTTATATTAAGAATCTCATTGGTATACTTACTGTCCAAATCGTTATACATATCAGTAAACTTTTTCTCATTTGAAGTTATTGCCGATTCCAACTTGGAATTACTGTTATTTACTATAGCATTAAGCTTTTGACTCTTATTTAAAAAGTCATCATGCAATCTTGTATTTTCTTCTTTAATTATTTTTTCAAGTCGACTTACTTCTCCCGAAATTTTTTTATTGAACAAATTTTGATTATTCATTATTTGATCTTCAATTTTATTATTCATAAACTTATCAGCACTTTCCTTAGCCTCGGAAAGCTCGGAAAAACCGTCTTCTAAAGATTTTAATTTTTTTATTGCTATGTCAATATCCTTGGAATGAGCCCTAAGCAACTCTTCCATATTAAGGTCACCCCTGCCCCTTAAAAGATAATCATATCTTTTTTTCATATTTTTCAGCTTGAAATTTAAATTTCCAAGTCTGAATAAAATAACTATAGTCAGCAAAGCTACTATAACTGACAATATTATTTCTAAAGTAGTCATATTAATCTCCTAACTGATATCTTTTTAAGAAATCCTCTATTTGTTCATCGTCAAAAAACTCAATATTAACCTTCCAAGAATTCTTGGCCTTATTTATCTTAACTTTTGCTCCTATTGATTCCTTAAATCTCTCTTCCAAATCTCTTATGTATATATCCTTTACCTTTGGAAGTTTGGATGAAGACCTTTTTTCTATTTCATTTACTGTGATTTCATTTCTTATAAGCATCTTAAGATACTTGGACCTAAGTTTTAAATCTTCTACCGAAAGCAGGGCCCTTCCTTGACTCGAGGTTATATTTCCCTCTTCAAGCTCCTTAATTGTATCCTTATCCAAGCCTAACAATCTTACTATGTTTGCAATATAAGTTCTCGACTTACCTATTATATCACTAAGTTCGTTTTGAGTAAGACTATATTTTAACATAATATTTTTATATGCCAAAGCTTCTTCATAGGGATTAAGATCTTCTCTTTGTATATTTTCAACCATAGAAATCATATCCTTATCTTTCGAGGTTAATTTTTTCACGATTGCAGGGACTTCTTCTAAGCCGGCTAAAACAGCCGCTCTGTACCTTCTTTCCCCCGCTATTATCTCATATTTCCCCCTATTTTTCATTAAAACAAGGGGCTGAATAATCCCATATAACCTGATGGATTGTGCCAAATTTTCCAAGGCTTCGATATCGAAATTTTTTCTTGGATTATCTTCACTCGCCTTTATATCCATCAATTTAATATTTTCTATGATTTCATTATCTATATTATCGGATTTACTTTTAGGCGGTTTTTCATTATTTTTTTCAACCTTTTCCTCGTTTACAACTCCTAAAGTTTCCTTTTTTTCTACTACTTTATCTTCTTTCTCAGGAAATAGGGCTGAAATACCCCTTCCAAGACCCTTTCTCTTAACCATAAAAACTCCTATTTATTTAACTTAATAATTTCTGCTGCCAATTCAATATAGGCTTGACTTCCTTTAGACTTTTCATCATAATCCAAAACTGATAAACCATATGAAGGAGCTTCAGCCAGCCTTATATTTCTTGGTATAAGGGTTTTAAATAACTTATCACCAAAATGTTTTTTAACTTCTTCAAAAACTTCCAAGGAAAGATTATTTCTCGGATCAAACATTGATATAAGGACTCCTTCTATCTGTAAATCGCTGTTAAAAGACCTTCTTATCAATTCTATGGTCTGCATTAATTGACTTACTCCTTCCAAAGCATAATATTCTGCTTGTATCGGGATCAGAACAGAATTGGACGCAACCATGGCATTTATAGATAAAAGTCCCAAAGATGGGGGACAGTCTATAAGAACAAAATCAAATTTTTCAAAATTACTTAGAAAGTTTTTAAGTAAACTTTCTCTATTTTCTATATCAACAGCTTCTATTTCAAAGCCTGAAAGTTGATTATTTGAAGCTATTATCTTAACATTTTTAGCACTTGTTTCCAAAGCGTCTACC
>JAEXBH010000120.1 GCA_023394215.1 Bacillota bacterium
CTCCTATTTCATAAGAAACCCCTATATCGTTATATATGGGTAAAAGAAAAGTTACCATTTCGGATATCATAACCTTAAGGTCTTCAACATCATCTATGTCAAAACCTATTCTGTTTGCAATTGATGATGTTGATAGTCTAAGCATCTGCAAATATTTGGGACTGGAAGGAACCTTTATTTCTATCCTATCCATACTAATCCTCCATATTAAATATCTTATCCAATTCCGTAATAAAGAAAAGTTTCTTAATATTTTTCTTGGCATTTACAACCGTAAGATTTTTTCCCTTCTCTTTAACCTTTTTATAAACGGATATAATTGCACCGAGACCTGTAGAATCAATATATTCAAGGTCGTTTAAATCAAAAATAATATCCAAATCCTTGTCATCATATTTTTCCAAAACTTCCTTTCTGAATTCATCAACAGTATTAATATCCAAATCCCCTGATAAGAAAACTCTTAAGTTTTCATTTTCTTCAAACTTTATCGCAAAACTCATACTCACTCCTATTCAACATCTTCTATATATTTAGTTACTGCCACTATCTTATTATCCTCAGATTTAACATCCTTAAGAATAACACCTTGAGTATCTCTGCCCTTAGTTGAAACATCTCTTACCTTTAGACGAATTACATCACCATTTGCCGATACCATGATAATCTCATCTTCCATATTAACAATTTGCGATGATACCAACTTACCTGTTTTCTTAGTTATCTTATAGGTTTTAACACCCTTTCCGCCCCTATTTTGTACATGGTAATTTGAAAGAAGTGTCTTTTTACCATATCCGTTTTCAGAAACTACAAGTAAATATTCATTATCGTCAACTAAAGAAAGTCCGACAACATTATCTCCCTGACCAAGCTTAATACCCCTAACACCTTGGGCTGTCCTTCCTATAGGTCTGACATCCTTTAAGTTAAACATTATGGATTGTCCCTGTTCTGTAACCATAAATACATCCGTATTATCTGAAATATGCTTAGCTCCTATAAGTTCATCATCTTCCTGTAGTGTAATAGCTATTAAACCTGAAGGTCTTATCCTTTGGAAATTATCTGAAGTCATCTTCTTTATTGTTCCCTTTCTTGTTGCAAGAACTATATAAAAATCTTCTTCAATATCTTTTATAGGGAAAACAGCTTGAACTCTTTCATCTTTTTCCAACTGCAAAATATTTATAATGGCTTGGCCTTTAGATTGTCTTCTTCCTTCTTGGATCTCATAGGCCTTTTTGCTGTAAACCCTACCTTTATTTGTAAAGAACAAAATTGTATCATGAGTATTTGTAACAAATAGATTTTCTACAAAATCATCCTCTTTTGTAGTCATGCCCATTACCCCCTTGCCTCCTCTGTTTTGAACCTTGTAGGTATCGGCAGGAAGCCTCTTTATATAGCCACCCTTTGTAAGTGTAATAAGCACTTCTTCATCTTCAATAAGGTCTTCAACATCGATTTCATCAACTGCAGCCCTTATCTTGGTCCTTCTTCTATCTCCGTATTTTTCCTTAATCTCATTTAATTCTTCCTTAATCAGGTCTAAAAGTACGGATTCATTAGCAAGAATATTTTTTAAATTTGCTATAAGCTTCAATAATTCCTGATATTCTTCCTCAAGTTTTTCAACATTAAGTCCTGATAATCTCTTTAATTGCATATCAAGAATAGCCTGACTTTGAAGATCCGTAAGAGCAAATCTTTCCAAGAATATAGCCTTGATCTCATTATCATCATAACTTGACCTGATAATTTTGATAATTTCATCTATATTATCATAGGCAATCTTCAAACCCTCAATAATATGAGCCCTTGCCTCAGCCTTATTTAAATCAAACCTTGTCCTTCTTGTTACTACCTCTTTTTGATGTTCAATATAGTAGTGAATCAACTGTTTAAGATTTAAAACCTTTGGTTCTCCGTTTACAAGAGCAAGATTTATAATACCGAAAGTTGATTGCATAGCCGTAAGCTTATAAAGATTATTTAAAACTATATTAGGATTTGCATCCCTCTTAAGATCTATGACAACCTTTATACCCTGCCTGTTTGACTCATCTCTGATATCGGATATTCCCTCTATCTTCTTTTCTTTAACAAGATCGGCTATTTTAATAATAAGATTTGCCTTATTTACCTGATATGGGATTTCAGAAATAACTATTCTGTTTCTATTCTTGAATTCCTCAATATCGGCAACCGCCCTCATTTGAATCTTTCCACGACCGGTCTTATAAGCCTTAATAATCTCAGCCTTACCCATAATATTGGCACCGGTAGGAAAATCCGGTCCCTTAATATATTTCATAAGTCCTTCAATATCTATATCATTATTATCAATATAGGCTGTACAGGCATCTATAACTTCATTTAAGTTGTGTGGGGCCATATTTGTAGCCATACCTACCGCTATACCTGCTGAACCGTTTACCAATAAATTTGGAAATCTTGCAGGTAATACCTTAGGTTCCAACTCTTCTTCATCAAAGTTTGGACCAAAATCAACAGTATCCTTATTTATATCCCTAAGCATTTCAAGAGCAAGCTTTGTCATTCTTACTTCTGTATAACGCATAGCTGCAGCACCGTCTCCATCAAGAGAACCGAAGTTTCCCTGACCGTCAGCCAAAGGATACCTTGTATTAAAATCTTGGGCTAAACGAACTACCGCATCATAAATGGCGAAATCCCCGTGAGGATGGAAACGACCCATTACATCC
>JAEXBH010000200.1 GCA_023394215.1 Bacillota bacterium
CTGTAATCCTATATGGAAGAATGATTGAAATATATATCTATTGTTCTGTTGCGGCTATTCCATTTTCTACCATGGGAAATAAAGAATGGGGAAGTATCGGAACAAACTATATAAAAAGTTTGTTTGCACTGGGACTTCAGGGACTTTTTATCCTGATATTTTTTGGAATTTATGCAGTCTTGGTCAAAACTGTAAATTTTACGGATATTCATACAAGTATTTTACAGGTGCTTGCATATGGATTGATTTTGGGAGTCATGATGATGAAATCCGGAAGTATCGCAAAGGCGATTTTAAACAGCCATTAAAGGACTTTTGCTCATTTTGAACAAAAGTTGATTAGAAAATTGGAAAAAGAAGATGGATACAATTATTGGAGGTAAATATGAAGAAAATAAATAAAATGAATAAGAAAACGGGAATTTTAATAGGAGTAGGTTCAGTTCTTTCTATCGGGACGATGATAGCAGTACTACTGAAAAAGAAAACGAAAAAATTATCTGATTTTAAGGAAGATGACTTTGACTTTGATTTTGGTGAGATAGAAGAGTCTTTTGATAAAGATGAATTTGATACAGAAAATGATGATGAAAGAAAAGAAGAGATATATAGTTTAGAAGATGAGTATTTAGAATACGAATCAAAAACGGAAGAAGAAAAGCAAAAAGAATTTAGAGTGTTGGTAGTAGATGTACTAAGTGCCATGTATAAAGAAATTCTTTCCATGAATGAAACACTGGATACAGTAAAGAAAGATATTGATAGGATAGGTGAAGTAAAGGCACTGGTTGAAGAACTGGAAAATTGTAAAGAAGAAATTATCTCACTTTGGGAGCATATGGAAAAGTTATCCGAAATGAGAGATGAAATTACCGGCAAAAAGAATAGAGGTTAGGCTATGGCATATGTAAAAATACCGAAGGATTTGACGAAAGTAAAAACTAAAGTGGCACTTAATATGACAAAAAGACAGCTCATAGGTTTTAGCATAGCGGGGCTTATCGGTTTTCCTGTATATATGCTTTGTAAAAATTATCTGAGTACAGATATTTCTATGATTATAATGAGTATAGTAGTCTTACCTGTTCTTTTTGCAACGCTTTATGAAAAGGACAATTTACCCTTTGAAAAACATTTGGCATATATTTTGAAGTTTCATGAAAGTAAAAAGATAAGGTTATACAAAGCAAAAAGCATATATCATACGGAGAGAACAAGAAATCAGGATGCAGGAAGTAAAAATAAGGAAAACGGAAGGAGGAAAAAAGTTGAACAAAGACAAAAGAAAAAAACAGCAGCAGCGAATTAAAAAAGAAGAGATGGAGCTTAGGAAAAATAAAAAAGAGTTATCGGAACTTAAAAAATCAGGGAAGAAAAAAACAAAGTCTAAAACAAATGGGAAATCATCTAAGAAAAACGGGTGGTTTCCTTTTTTTATGAAAGAGGAGAAAAAGGAAACCGTACAAGATACCATTCCCTATAAGCGAATGTTAAAAGACGGGATTTGTCAAATTGAAAAGAATAAATTTAATAAAACCATTCGATTTTTGGACATTAACTATCGCTTAATGGAGGAAGCTGACCAAGAGGGAATATTCTCGGAATTTTCTTCTTTTCTAAATTTCTTTGACTCATCTGTAGAAGTGGAGTTTAGCTATATCAACAGTATCGGAGAAAATGAGGAAATAAATAAACTGATTGATATTAAAGAAAAGATAGATGATTTTAATGAAATCAGAAATGAATACAGACAAATGCTCTTGAATCAAAGTTCTAAGGGGAATAACGGACTATCTAAAAGTATGTATCTTACCTTTACCATAGAGGCGGAGGACTTAAAGCAGGCAAAAAGTAGGTTAGAGCGAATGGAAATGGATGTGTTAAACAATTTCAAACAGATGGGAGTGAAAGCCTATGTGCTAGATGGGGAGGAGCGTTTAAAGATTATTCACGATATTTTAAATCCAAATGACAAACTTGTTTTTTCCTTTGAGGATTTGAAATACAGTGGACTTACGACCAAAGAATATATTGTACCTCCGTCCTTTAATTTTTCTAAACCAACCTATTTTAAAACCGGAGAAGTTTTTGCAGAAGTAAATTTCTTACAGCTTTTAGCATCGGATATCAAAGATGAGATGTTATCCGAGTTTTTGGCATTGGAAGAAAATATGGTTGTTACCTTTCATATCAGAGCCATCGATCAGATGGAAGCGATTAAACATGTAAAAAGAAAAATTACGGATTTGGATAAGATGAAGCTTGAGGAAAATAAGAAAGCCATACGTGCAGGATATGATATAGACATCTTACCGAGCGACCTTGTAACTTATGGGGCAGAAGCAAAGAATTTGCTATCAGAACTACAAAACCATGATGAAAAGATGTTTCTTATCACCATTTTATTTATGAATACGAGTAAAAGCAAAAGTAAACTTGATAATACGGTATTTACCTTAAAGTCTATTGCAAACAGACATAATTGCAGTTTAAAAAACTTAAATTACAGGCAAGAACAGGGACTTGTTGCAAGTTTACCTCTTGGGATAAATGAAGTGGAAATAGAAAGGGGACTTACCACAAGTGCGGCTGCTATCTTTATACCTTTTACAACGGAAGAACTTTTTATTAAGGGAGAAAGTTTATACTACGGTCTAAATGCACTGAGCAGAAATATTATTATGGCAGATCGAAAGAAACTTAAAAATCCAAATGGGCTTATCTTAGGCACGCCGGGTTCCGGTAAATCCTTTGCGGCTAAAAGAGAAATTACCAATGCTTTTTTGATTACCGATGATGATATTATCATAGCAGATCCGGAAGCGGAATATTCTCCACTTGTAGAAGCACTCAAAGGGCAGGTGATCAGAATTTCTCCGATTTCAAAAGATTATGTAAATCCCCTTGATATCAATATCGACTATGCAGATGAAGATAATCCTTTATCCTTAAAATCCGACTTTATTTTGTCCCTATTTGAACTTGTTGTAGGAGAGAAAAAATTAAGTGCAGAAGAAATATCCGTTATTGACCGTTGTTTACCTATTTCATATAAAGCTTACTTTGAAAATCCTATACCTGAAAATATGCCGATATTAGAGGATTTATATAATTTACTCCAAAAACAGGAAGAAACAGTAGGAAAAAAACTTGCAGTAGAAATGGAGATTTATGTAAAGGGGAGTTTAAATGTCTTTAATCATAGAACCAATGTAGATACAAGTAACAGAGTGGTTTGTTATGACATCAAGGAACTTGGAAAACAGCTGAAAAAGATAGGAATGTTAGTTGTACAGGACCAGGTTTGGAACAGAGTAACAATAAATAGAGCAAGTAAAAAAGCTACAAGGTACTATGTAGATGAATTTCAT
>JAEXBH010000016.1 GCA_023394215.1 Bacillota bacterium
TGAGAGAAAATAGAGTTAATGTTAAAAATATGGAATTTGAAGAAAGAGTTGTTGCTATCAACAGAGTTACCAAGGTAGCTAAGGGTGGTAGAACAATGAGATTTTCAGCTTTAGTAGTAGTTGGGGACAGAAACGGCCATGTTGGTATAGGTACCGGTAAGGCTAATGAAGTGCCTGAAGCTATAAGAAAGGGAGTTGAAGATGCAAAGAAGAATGTTATCAGCATAAAGCTTGTTGAAGGAACTATTCCTCATGAAATTTATGGTGAAAACGGAGCTGGATTAGTATTGTTGAAGCCGGCTTCAGAAGGGGTCGGAGTTATTGCCGGAGGTCCTGTTCGTGCCGTGTGTGAACTTGCAGGTATCAGAAACGTTCGTGCTAAGTCCCTTGGTTCTTCTAACTCAAGAAGTATAGTTAACGCAACAATTTCTGGATTAAAAGCTCTTAAAACTGTCGAAGAAGTAGCTAAACTTCGTGGTAAAAGTGTTGAAGAAATACTAAACTAGGAGGCAGGAAATGGCAAAATTAGAAATTAAATTAGTTAAAAGTACAATTGGAAGACTTGAAAAGCACCAAAGAACTGTAGAAGCTCTTGGTCTTAGAAAGGTTGGACAAGTAGTAGTTAAAGAAGCGAACCCTGCAATAAAGGGTATGGTTAATTCAATTGATTTTATGCTTGAAGTAAAAGAAGTTGAGTAGGAGGTGACGAATGAAATTACATGATTTAAGACCGGCACCTGGTGGAGCTGTAAAGGACAGAAAGAGACTTGGTCGTGGACATGCGACAGGTCAAGGTAAGACAGCAGGACGTGGACATAAGGGACAAAACGCCAGATCAGGTGGTGGAGTAAGACCGGGATTTGAAGGTGGTCAAATGCCTTTATTCCAAAGATTGCCAAAGCGTGGTTTTACAAATATATTTAAGAAGATTTATGCTGAAGTTAATTTAGTAGACTTAAACAGATTTGAAGAAGGTACTGAAATTACCCCTGAATTATTGTTTGAAACAGGTGTGGTTAAGACTTCAAAGGCTAAAGACGGTATCAAGATTCTTGGAAACGGCGAAGTAGAAAAGAAACTTGTGGTAAAGGCTCATAAATTTTCTAAGTCTGCTCAAGAGAAAATTAACAATGCAGGGGGAAGGGCTGAGGTGATCTAATATGTTTAGAACATTAAAAAATGCCTGGAGAATAGACGATATAAGAAAAAAGATAATCTTTACCTTATTGATGATAGGAGTTTTCAGACTTGGTAATGCTTTGCCCTTACCTTTTGTTAACTCATCAATAGTAAAGGCTATATACAGTGATACTAAGGGAACCATTCTTGAAATGCTTAACCTTATTACCGGGGGCGGGTTGGAAAGCTTGTCGGTGTTTGCCTTGGGTGTAGGACCTTACATTACGGCATCCATAGTAGTGCAGCTTTTGACTTTTGCTATACCTGCCTTGGAAGAACTTTCTAAGGAAGGTGAGGAAGGCAGAAAGAAGATTCAAAGAATCACTAAGTATGTAGGATTTGTTTTAGCAGTATTGCAGGCTTATGCTTTTGTTGGAGGAATCTTTAACAGAGCCATAGCCAGCGGTTCAGCCCTACATCAAGCAGTAGTTATATTGGTGCTTGTTGCAGGTTCAATGTTTGTAGTATGGTTGGGAGATTTGATCAGCTCAAAGGGAGTTGGTAACGGAGTATCCATAATAATATTCTTGGGTATCGTTTCAAGATTACCTGATACCGTAATAAAATGGATAACATGGATTTCAGCCGGTACACAAGCTTGGTGGAAGTTCTTAATTATGATACTTATAACATTGTTTACTATAGTATTCGTAGTTATAATTTCAGATGGGGAGAGAAAAGTCCCTGTACAATATGCTAAAAGAGTAGTAGGAAGAAAGATGTACGGTGGACAATCTACCAATATTCCTATAAAGGTTAATATGGCGGGAGTTCTTCCTGTAATCTTTGCTTCATCATTACTTGCGCTACCTCAAACACTTGGTCTATTATTTGGTGGCGGATTCCAAAAATTCGTTACTTCATATTTTAGTCCATCAGGAACCGGGGGCAGTATCTTGTATATGGTAATTCAAGTATTGTTGATTGTTTTATTTGCATACTTCTACAATTCAATTCAATTTAATCCTGTTGAGTATTCAAAAAATCTTCAACAATATGGAGGTTTTGTTCCGGGAATAAGACCGGGTAGACCTACAAGCGATTATTTGAGAAAAATTGTAAACAGAATAACTATGATTGGAGCTATGGGTCTTGCAGTTTTAGCCATCATTCCGTCAATAGTGTCTGCGGTATTGGGAGTACACCTTACTCTTGGTGGAACTTCAGTTATAATAGCAGTTGGTGTAATAATTGAAACTATTAAACAAATCGAAGCTATGATGCAAATGAGACATTATAAAGGTTTCTTAAATAAATAAAGGGGATCGAAAATGATACTTATATTATTAGGACCACCTGGGGTCGGTAAGGGTACACAAGCAAAAAAATTAGAAGAAAAATTTGATTTAGTACATGTATCCACAGGCGATATTTTTAGAAATAATATTAAAAACGAAACGGATTTAGGTAAAGAAGTTAAAGAAATTATATCTAAGGGAAAGTTGGTTCCTGATGAACTGACTAACAGAATCGTATTTGAAAGATTGTCTAAAGAAGATTGCAAACATGGATTCCTTTTAGATGGTTATCCAAGAAGTTTGGGTCAAGCCGGAGCCTTCGATGAGTGGCTTAAGGAAAAGGGTCTTGAAATCACCAAAGTTATTGAACTTAAGGTTGAAGATGAAGAAATTATTTCAAGGATTTCAGGAAGAAGGGTTTGTCCGAACTGTGGAAGTTCTTATCATATGACTGTACAGCCTCCTAAGGTTGACGGCATATGTGATAAGTGTGGAACCGATGTTGTTCAAAGGCCTGATGATAATGAAGAAACTGTTAAAAAGAGAATAGAAATATATAAAGAGCAAACTTCTCCTGTTAAGGATTATTATGCTAAACAGGGAAGGCATCAAGAATTTAAGGGAACAGGGTCTATAGACCAAGTTTTTGAAGATATTGTTAGCTCTTTGAAGTGAAAATCATATGAGATTTAATGAAGATAAAAAATGTAATTTGGTTGTAGGTCAAATTGCTGCTTCTAAGGCAGGACGTGACAAGGGAGAAGTTTTCATAGTATATGAAATTGTAGATGACGAATATGTTCTTGTTGTCGACGGTAAAGTTAGAAAGATTGATAAACCAAAGAAGAAAAAGATAAAGCATTTACAAAAACATAATCATGTTATTGAGGATTTTGAAAGTATGAAAGAAAGATATGATTTCAATGATGCTTTCGTAAGAAAACTTATATTAGATAAACATTAATAGGAGGAAACTTATCTATGTCAAATAAAGACGTTATAGAATTTGAGGGTGTAGTTAAAGAAGCTAAACCTAACACAATCTTTATCGTACAATTAGAAAATGGCCACGAAATTACAGCACATATATCAGGAAAACTCAGAATGAACTACATTAGAATTCTTCCAGGAGACAAGGTAACCGTTGAGTTATCACCTTACGATTTGACAAAGGGAAGAATCACTTGGAGAAAGAAATAGGAGGACTTTTAATGAAAGTTAGACCATCAGTAAAGAAAATGTGCGAAAAGTGCAAAGTTATCAAGAGAAAAGGTAGAGTTATGGTAATTTGCGAAAATCCAAAGCACAAACAAAAACAAGGTTAACACGAGGGGGTGTAGGAATTTGGCAAGAATATCAGGAGTAGACTTACCAAGAGAAAAAAGAGTCGAAATCGGACTTACTTATATATTTGGAATTGGTAGAGCAAGATCAAACGAAATTTTAGCTAACGCTAAGGTAAATCCTGACACAAGAGTTAAGGATCTTACTGAAGACGAATTGTCAGCAATTCGTGAAGAAGTTGGAAAATATCATTTAGAAGGTGATTTGAGAAGAGATATCAGCTTAAATATCAAAAGACTTCGTGAAATAAACTCATACAGGGGAAGAAGACATAGAATGAATTTACCTGTAAGAGGACAAAATACAAAGAATAACGCAAGAACCAGAAAAGGTAAGAAGAAATAAAGGGGGGAAGAGTAATTGGCAACTAAAAAGCAAGCTGGACGTGGTGCTAAAGGCGGCGCTCGTCTAAAGAGAAGACAAAGAAAAAGTATCGAACAAGGTCAAGCTCATATAGTTTCTACATTTAATAATACAATGGTTACACTTACTGACCTTAACGGTAATGCTATTTCTTGGGCATCTGCCGGCCAATTGGGCTTCAAGGGTTCAAGAAAATCCACTCCTTTTGCTGCACAACAAGCAGCTGAAGAAGCAGCTAAAAAGGCTATTGAACACGGACTAAAGACTGTTGAAGTTTATGTAAAGGGACCAGGTTCAGGAAGAGAAGCAGCTATAAGAAGTTTACAAGCTACAGGATTGGAAATTAACATGATTAAGGACGTTACTCCTATCCCTCACAACGGTTGTAGACCACCTAAGAGAAGAAGAGTATAATAGGAGGAAATTATGGCTAGTTATAAAGGACCGGTACTTAAGAGAGCCAGAGCTTTAGGTATAGAACCTCAAGTTTTAGGTATTAATAAAAAATCAAACAAGAAGCCAGGAAATGGCAATAAGAAGCTTAGTGAATACGGTATTCAATTAAGAGAAAAGCAAAAAGCAAAATTCATATATGGGGTTCGTGAAAGACAATTTAGAACTTTATTTGAAAAAGCTGAAAAAATGAACGGTATCACAGGTGAAAACTTGTTGGAACTTCTTGAATTAAGATTTGATAATGTAGTTTACAGAATGGGATTTGCAAAGACAAGAGATGAAGCTAAGCAATTAATTTCACACGGTCATTTCCTAATCAACGGAAAGAAAGTTGATATCCCTTCATTAACATGTCAAGTAGGAGATGTTATATCTGTAAGAGAAAAATCAAGAAATAAAGGAAACTTTAAAGCAACTGAAGATAAGGCATGGAATCAAGCTAAATGGGTAACTATCGATGTTGAAAAGCTTGAAGGTAAGATAGCTGCTAAGCCTGAAAGATCAGATATAGACTTTGAAATTACAGAACAACTAATCGTCGAATTGTATTCAAGATAATAGCGTAAACACAGGAGGCGAATCCGTGATAGACAAGCTAAACACAAAGATAGAGATATTAGAAATAGATGAAAAAAATAATTTGGGAAGATTTGTAATCTCTCCTCTTGAAAGAGGATATGGTACAACTCTTGGTAATAGTATGAGAAGAGTACTATTATCATCCCTTCCCGGAGCTGCTGTATCAAACATCAAGTTTGATACAGGAGTTTTACACGAATTTACAACAGTAAAAGGTGTAATTGAAGATGTTCCGGAAATTATTTTGAATATTAAAGGTATAGCTATCAAAAAGTACGTTCAAGATTCTGAGCCTATAAAGTTGAGACTTGATGTAGATGGACCAAAGATAGTTACAGCTGGTGATATTTCATCTGATATGAACTTAGAAATAATAAATAAAGATCATTATATAGCAACTGTAAATGACGAAGGTTCCATTCATATGGAACTTACCGTAATCGAAGGTAGGGGATATGCTGTTGCAGATCAAAATAAGACTGAAGAAGAAGTAATCGGTCTTATAGCAATAGATTCATCTTTTACACCGGTTAAGAAGGTAAACTTTGTCGTAGACAAAACAAGAGTAGGACAAATCATAGATTATGATAAGCTTACACTTGAAGTCGTTACAAATGGTACTATCACACCACAGGAAGCAGTATCTGAAGGGGCGCAAATTCTAATTAATTATTTGAATTTCTTTACAGAACTACCTGAACTTGAAGAGGAAGAGCCTATTGTTGAAGTAGGTGAAGAAGACAGCAACGAAGAATTACTTAATATGACAGTTGAAGAGTTGGATTTAAGTCTAAGAAGCTTTAACTGTTTAAAGAGAGCCGGTATAAATACTGTAAGAGATATTTTGGAAGTAGAAGCCGGAGATCTATCAAAGATTAAAAATTTCGGTAGAAAGTCTTATGAAGAAGTAGAAGCCAAGATTCAAGAGTTGGGTTTAGATTTGAAAAGAAGCGAAGAAGATGAGTAAAGGAGGAAAATAGTTTGGCAACATTAAGAAAGTTAGGTAGAAGAACCGATCACCGTAATGCAATGTTGAGAAACCTTGTTCAATCTTTATTTGAAAATGGAAGCATCAAGACTTCAGTTACAAGGGCTAAAGAAGCTCAAAGAATGGCTGAAAAGATGGTAACATTAGCAAAAAAAGGTGATTTACATTCAAGACGTCAAGCATTGGCATATATTTATAAGGATGAAGTAGTTAAAAAGTTATTTGATGAAGTTCCGGGAAAATATGCTGAAAGAAATGGCGGTTATACAAGAGTATTAAAGCTTGGTCCTCGTAGAGGCGACGGCACAGAAATGGCAATACTTGAATTAGTATAATGTTAGAGGCAGAGTATTAGATAAGTAGTTCTAATACCCTGTCTTTTTTTGTATTTGAAGAGTTAAATGGAAGCGTTGACAAATATGATATATCTTGAGTATTATCTTAATAAGATGGTAGTGTGTATAGTCTAAATTGAGGTATTTTATGGAAAAGAAAGCATCTTTATTTAATCTTTTATACAAATTATCTATTTGCATTTGTAGTTTTATTTTAATGTTTTATTTTTTTTAATCTATAAATATGATTCAACTTTTAAATAATCCTAATTTTTATCCCGATTTTTTGAAAAATGACAAAGAGTCTGTTTTAATTCGTTTTTCGAGCGTGAAAGATATTAATATAGTAAAAGAAAAATTGATAGATCTTTCAGAAAAATATGATTTAAATATTATCTATCATGACTATGAAAGTGATAATATAGAATATTATTTATATTTTACATCTCAAGAGGAACTTGATAAGCTTCCTATAATTCCTAAAATTTCTACAGATGAATTTAATAATATTGATTACAAGCTTAATGGTTTAGACAGGGTCAATAAACATTTTTTAAATATACTCCCATCAAAAGAATATTATATTCAGTATCAATCTTTTAAAAACTATAGAGGAAGATATTTAATCGGTGATTTTTTTGTGTATTCTACGGCTGCTTTTCCGTCTGCTTTTATTTATGAACTTGAGTCTTTAGAGGAAGTGAAATTTAAAACTGATTATATTTCTTCACATAATAAACCAACATATCCTTCTATCTTTTTGAAATTCTGCATTTCTGTTTTTTTCACATTCAAAAATTTCTATAATATATTAATATTTGCCCTTATATTTCTTTTAATAAGTGTAAACATTTTTAATAAGAAAAGAAAATTTATTATACTAAAACTCCATGGATATACAGATAATCAGCTGGTATTTTATATATTTAAAGATATTATTAAATATAAGATACCGGCGGATATTTTAGTTTTTCTTCCATCTGTAAATTGTTTGCTCGACTAAGCCATATTCATCTGCGAGCTGTGCAACAGGTTTTCCTGCCATATACAAATTGACGATCTGTCATTTGAATTCTTCGGTATATCTTTTATCCTTGTGGGTCATAGTGAAACACATCCTTTCTAATAAAGATTTTAATATGTCGCACTTTCGTGTCCACTAAATCATACTAACAGTAATTGACTGTGTGTTTTTTTAATGATAAAATTAAAATTAAGGAGGTGAGTTAATTTATATAGTACTAAGAGAATAACAGGCAAACGTAAACAGTAAATTGTTAAATTATGAACAACGGATAATATTTTTGGGGAGATTTTTATGAGTAAATTTAATAAAATATTTATATTATTATTTAGTTTGGTTCTAACTTCATTATTTTTATTATTTCCATCAGGTAGGGTGTATGCTGAAAATAGTCAAGATGTGATTGAAGATTTTGAGATAAAATTGGATCAAGTGTCGATGTCATCAATCAATAGTAAGGATAGTATATCGTATTCAGCTGAAATCGAATATGATAATTACGGTAAATTAAAAAGTTTAAATCAAAGCAATACTTTAAATTCCGGATTAAAAAGTGAAAAATATAATACTATTAAAGATATAGAAAATATGTTAGTTTCAAAAGGTTATGTTGATAATAGTTACGTTTTAAATTATCAAAAAGAGTTTTTAGATGGTGATGGAATAGAGCTTTTTTATATGAAAAAGCCTAAATTTGGAATAGAAAATAAATATAATAATATTAAAGTCTTAATAGAAAAATCGTCTAATAGAATTATATCATATCAAAAGACTGAAAAGTTTAATAAAGAGGTAAAGCCTCAAATTTCAGAAGTTGAGGCTTTGGATATTGCGAATAAGTTTATTTTAAAAATGGGTATTCAATCAGATTTAATCCCGACAGATATTAAGTTGTGTGTAGAATATAAAAATAATTTTTTTGACGGAAATAAAGAAGAATTTACTAATAAAGATGATTTATGTATTGTATATAATATAAATTATGCTGGTTTAAATGTTTTCGTTAACGCAATTGATGGTGAAATATGTGGTGGAGATACTATTAAAACAATGTATGGAAAGAGTTTTTATATACCGACCCTTAATCAAAGTTCAAATGCATCATATCTATCAGGTGTGATGAGTAAATTGGGCTATTCTACTAGTTCTACTCAAGTAACAAGTAATTCTACTGGTGGTAAAACAGCATTTTTGAATTTCTTAAAAGGATATGATAATTATGCATTAACTTTTTCAGGACATGGTAGTTCTTCAACTTTAGCGAATGACGGAGGTAGTTTTAGAGTTACAGCTTCAGAGGTAAGTTCTGTGGTTCATAATAATTCTGCAGTATGGAAATTTGTTTTTTTAGATGCATGTGAGACTATGGCCAATGAAACTTGGGCTAATGCATTTAATATTAGCAATAGTTCTTCTGAACGAATATTTTTAGGCTGGTATGATACTGTTAAAGTTTCTGTTAGTTATAAATTTGTAAAAGAATTAAATAATCAAGTTGGTAAAAGTTTGGGCAAGAATTTTTATGAGATACTTTGGGATGCTATTCGTGCTACAGATCAATTTAATCCAATATCCTTTAGAGGAGATAAATATTGGTCAGGAAGGGTATGATGAAAATGACTAAAATAAATTTTAAAATGAAAGTATTAATTTTTTGTATATTTATTTCGATTTCTATGTTTTTAACTTCCTGTAACAAAGATGAAATTATAAAAAGTGGTAATGTAGATAAAATTAATATGGAAAAAGAGCAAGAAAATAACAGCAATGAACTTGTTAAAAAAGAAAATTCTGAACCTACAAAAGAAAAAATAGATAAAATTATTTCTGATTTTGATCTTTTAGGATTAGATAATTATAAAATCGACAAAGAAAATAGTAATTATTTGATACATAATGAAGAAAATAAATTATTAATAGATCAAGATTATAATGTGATTAGTGTTGAACAAAAAATTAGTATGGATAGTGAATCGCCAAGTAAGTATAAGTCGTTAGATGAATTTATTAAGATGCTTTTTGACAAAAAATATATAGATGAAAAATATGAATACAATAGAAAGTATCCAATTCTTGAAGAAGGATATAATG
>JAEXBH010000025.1 GCA_023394215.1 Bacillota bacterium
GAATAAATGCAATCAAGTCAGTTGATTTGAAAGCCACAGAAAAAGATAAGGCAAAGGCTGAAGTAGAGGAAGCTTTAAAGCAAAAACTTGCTGAAATAGAAAAAAATAATGAGCTTACAAGTGAAGAAAAGAAACCTTTAGCTGAAAAGGCAAACCAAGAAGCTCTTAAAGCAAAAGAAGCAATTGATAAAGCATCAAGTAAAGCTGAAGTTGAAAAGGCAAAAGAAGACGGAGTAAACGCTATTAAAGCCATAGATGTAAAGGGCACAAAGAAGGCAGAAGCAAAGGTTGAAGTAGATAAAGCTTTGAATGAAAAGCTTCTTGAAATAGAAAAAATTTCCGGAGTGACAAAGGAAGCAAAGGAAGCCCTTCGTAAGATGGCTGAGCAGTTAGCAGCTAAAGCAAAGGAAGCAATCGATAAAGCATTAAATCAAGCTGATGTGGATAAGATTAAGGAAGAAGGAATTAGAGATATTAAAAATATCAGTGTAGAGGTTAAGTCTGATACCAACAAAAAATCTAAAGGAGATAAGACATCTAAGGCATCTAACACCGCTAATGTACCTAAGACAGGGGACAGGCAAGGCGGTATGATAGTTTTATTTGGGTTAAGCCTTTTGATTTCTATATTTGGCTTGCTTATTTCTCGCCGTTATAAAATGGAAAAATAATTTTATAGTCAACTTTTTAGTCAAATATATGGATTAAAGTTGATGTGTTTATAAGGAAAATAGGAATTAGGATGTAAAAGTCTTAGTTCCTATTTTATTTATTTTGGGACTAAATATAAAAACGAAATTAATTTATTTATGAAGAATGTAACAAAATGGTTAAAAAGTGGAAATTTGAAGAAGTTTTGTAATAAAATGAAAATGTAAATGTTTACAAAATTATTGCTGTTTTGTTACGTAATAGTTACGAATGGTATTGTTAAATTCAGATAAGCTGATGAATGTTTAGAATTTTTAGGAGGAGTGTATGAATACCAAATTTAAATCCAGAATCCTGACACTTTTGTTGGTGTTTGTAATGTTATTCACCACAATAGTCAGTCACGGAAAACATTCTTTAGCATCAGATTTTGTTGAACCTGAGAAAAATGTGGTTGAGCAAGACGATGTTAAGGATAAAGAAGAGAAGAAAAGTACAGACGGGGCTTTTTCAGAAAACCAAGAAACCGTTTCTTTGAGTGAAGAAAAGGGAAAAAATGAGCCGTCATCGATGGTAAAAGACGATGCCCAAGAAACCGAAGAAAATTTCGGGGGAGGGGCGCAAAATGTTGAAAACAAGCCCAAAAATGGTCTTGTAAACGGAGATAGTACCCAAGAAAAAGTTGAAAAAGATAAAGTTTTAAAAGAAACATTACCTTCTTCGGATACCAATACAGAAAAAAATCTGAAGAAGCGGGAATTTTAGTTCCAAGGGCTATGAGAAGCCCGCTACCGCAAAGAGTAATCTTGTCAGAGCTTAAGGATTTTATAACCAAGGTTGAGATTGATGCAAAGCAAGATGAACACGGCAATTACATAATTGTACCAAATGGAGAATATGATATAAAATTAAAGTTTGCTGAGAATGAATCATCACAGTTTAATGACACTGCGACTTTGACCTATGATATTCCGACTGCATTTACAGTTGCTAATGTATCAAATACGGAGTTTGATATAGATATAGTGGATTCTCAGGGGCAGGCACGTGTAAGTAAAAATGTATTTCGTGTTGAAAACGGAAAGCTATATGTAGAATTCAATAAAAGTGATCCGAACTTTACAAGATTGCAAGCTATGGCTAATGTAACCTTTGAAGTGGAATTTAAAGGAAAATTTACTCAGGAAATTACAGAAGTAGAGTTTAACGGAACTATAAAAAAGACATTTAAATTTGAAAATATATCTGATCTTGAAATAATAAAAAAAGCTTCATATGTTAAAGAAGGCAATAAAGTTGACTATGTTTTAGAGGTAAAATCTAAAGGAATTAATAACAAGGTAGTAATTGAAGACACTATTGTAGGAACAGCCCTTACGTTAAATAACGATGTAAAGGTGAAATCAAGTATTAAGGGGGATTTGCAGGTTACCCCTAAATATGATGGAAATAAATTTACGATATCTGATATAAATATGGTGAATGATGAAACATTGACCGTAACATACTCTGCAAAAGTTGATTATGATAAGCTTACAGGCAGGGGAAAACCTGAAGAGACAAAAAATATTGCAAATGTAAAAAGTGAAGAGACGCCTGAACCTAAGACAGTTGAAAAAACTGTGGAAATAGATTTTTTCCGTTTAACAAAAACTCCGGGAAACCATACTTTGGTTCCAGGATCCTCAACAGAATATACTCACACTTGGACACTTGAGATAAACAAGGAAAAGCTTTTTACTGTTGGTGGAAAAACTTTATATGATAGAGTGAGTCCTAAGGATAGAGTGAAATTTGTTGGAGACGGAATAAAAGTAACTGTCAATAAGGAAGATGGAAGTACGGAAGTAAGAGACATTCCTTGGTCAAAGTTGATATTACAAAAACAAACGAATGGAAATATTACAGGGTGGGATTATGAAACGCCTCAAACTGATGGTAAGGCTCACTACATAATCGAAATGAGGGTAAATATTGATACCTCAAACGCTCTTGGTGATATCCATGCACCGAATTGGGCTAAGATAGGAAACCAAGAAGTTTACCAGGATAAGGAAATAAAAATAAATATAGGCGAAGAGTTTAAACCTAAGAAAGAGGCTATCAAGGTAAATTCTTTGGAAATATTATGGAAGATAACAATCCCTATACCGGCAGACGGTTATGGGG
>JAEXBH010000032.1 GCA_023394215.1 Bacillota bacterium
TCTTTAAGCAGATGGAAAATGGGGTCTATGTGAGAAAGGCTATGATAAAGTATGTATTTAATGAAAAATTTTAGGGGAGAGGAATGCTTTTATTAAAAAATGCAAGAATTTGTAAGGAAAGAAATGAAACGGTTGAGAGAGATATTCTTATAGATGAGGGAAAAATAAAACTTATCGAACAGTCCATAAAGCCTGAAGCATATACCGAGCTTGAGGTCATAGACTTGGAGGGAAATCTTCTTTTACCGGGAGCTATAGATGTGCATGTGCATTTGAGAGAACCCGGATTTGAATATAAAGAAACAATACTTACAGGGACAAGGGCGGCTGCAAGGGGAGGTTACACTACAATCATGCCTATGCCAAATCTAAAGCCGAATCCCGATAGGGTTGAAATCATAGAAAAATATTTGGACAAGATTTCAAGGGATGCACTTGTAAATGTTATACCTTATGTAAATATCACTGAAGAGTCAAGGGGACAGAAAACAGTTGATATGCAATCTATAAAGGAAAAATTCGGGCTTAGATTTTTTACGGATGACGGTGTCGGGGTTCAAAATGATGAGGTAATGGAAGAAGCCTTCATAAAGTCAAAAAGTATAGGCGGACTTATAGCAGCTCATACTGAAGATATGAGATATAGGGAAAAGGGCTCAAGTGTCCATGCCGGAAAATGGGCAAGGAAACAAGGATTTATAGGCATACCGAGCGAAACTGAATATAAGCAGGCTGAAAGAGATTTAGAGCTTGCTTATAAGACGGGGGCCAAATATCATATTTGCCACATATCGGCTAAGGAAACGGTGGAGGCTCTTAGGAAATATAAGAGGCTTGGAGCGGATGTCAGTGGAGAGGTAACTATTCATCATTTATTACTTGTGGATGAGGATGTTAAGGATACAAATTATAAGATGAATCCGCCACTTAGAACGAGGGAAGACAGAGATGCGCTTATAGAAGGACTTCTTGACGGAACTATAGATTTTCTTGCGAATGACCATGCACCCCATACAGAAGAAGAGAAAAATCAAACTATGGATAAGGCACCGTTCGGCATAGTTACTATAGAGGATGCTTTGAGCTTGTTTTATACTTATTTTTTCGAAAAGGGAATCGTAAGCTTGGAAGATTTTATAAGATTTACATCTACAAATCCGGCTTTAAGATACGGTTTTACAAATAAAGGCAGGATAGAAGAGGGGTATGACGCAGACCTTATAGTTTTAAAGAAGGTAAGGGAAAAGATAGATAAGGATAAATACTATTCAAAGGGTAAAAATACTCCCTTTAATAATTGGGAAATATCAGCAGTAAATGATATGACAATAGTTGGGGGAAAACTTGTATATAGGAGGCAAGGATGAGAAAGAAAAGATATTTGGTTTTGGAAGATGGTAGCTTTTTTCAAGGTTTTGCATTTGGAGGAGATAATTTTAGGATAGGAAGAATTGTTTTTAACACGAGTATGACCGGTTATCAGAGAATTTTATGTGACAGTTCTTATAGCGGACAAATTATAAACTTTACCTACCCTCTTATAGGAAATGCAGGCATAAACAGGGACGGAGCAGAGAGCTTGAATCCTTATGTTTTCGGTGTTGTTGTGGGGGAAAATTGTAATTATCCGAGCAACTGGACTTCCACTATGAGTTTTGAGGATTTTTTAAGTCTAAAGGATATACCGGGAATAAGTGATTTGGATACAAGACAAATTACCAAGCTTATAAGGGAAAAAGGGAATCTTAAGGCAAAACTTACAGACAGTATAGAAAATCTTGCAGAGATAGTAAAAGAACTTAGGGAAGCCGAAGAAGATATTAAACAGGTAGAAAAAGTTTCTATACAGAAGGCTTTTCATATTCCCAATGACGGTAAGAAGATTTTAGTAATAGATTTGGGTTCAATAAATGATATAGTAAAGGAACTTAATAAAAATAATATGGATATAACGGTTCTGCCATATGATGTTACAGGCGACTATATAATGTCTCTGAAACCTGATGGAGTTATATATAGTGATGGACCCGGAAGACCTGAAAACATTTTAGATACGCTTAGTGCCTGCTCAAGTATTTTAGGCAGGGTTCCGGTTTTCGGTATAGGACTGGGACACTTGCTTGTCGGGGCAGCTTCGGGCTTTGAAATAGAAAGGATGAAGTTTGGATTCGGCGGAGCAAATTATCCTGTAAGAAATCTTTTAACAAATAAGGTTGAGATTGTAGCAAAAAATAATCTATATACGATCAAGAGGACAAATTCAAGTAAAGATGATATTGTAATTTATGAAGATATAAATAATAAAAGTGTTGATGGCTTATTAAATAAGGAAAAGTTCTGTTTTTCTATTCAGTTTCAAGCCGGTATGGAGTTTGAAGGAAGTATAAATTCAAGATACCAAGTATTTTATGATTTGATTGAAGCTTTTAAGGGGGAAGAAAATGCCTAAGAGACAAGATATAAAGAAAATATTAGTAATAGGTTCAGGTCCTATAATAATAGGACAGGCTGCGGAGTTTGATTATTCAGGGTCTCAAGCCTGCCAGTCGTTGAGAGAAGAAGGTTATGAGGTTATACTTATAAACTCAAATCCCGCAACAATAATGACTGATACGGAAATTGCAGATAAGGTATTTATAGAGCCCTTAACACTTGATTTTGCTTCAAGGATTATAAGTATGGAAAAACCCGATGCCATTTTGGGTAACTGTGGGGGACAAACCGGTCTTAATATGGTTGTGGAACTTGCAAATGCAGGGGTGCTGGAAGCCAATAATGTGGAAGTTTTGGGAACGAAGCTTGATGCCATAGAAAAGGCTGAGGATAGGGAAAAGTTTAAGAATCTTATGCTTGAGTTGGGACAACCTGTACCTGAATCAACCATTGTTCACAGTGTTGAAGATGCCCTAAGTTTTGCCAATAGCATAGGCTATCCTGTAGTAGTAAGACCGGCCTTTACTTTAGGGGGAACCGGTGGAGGTTTTGCAAGAGACGATGAAGAATTGAGCGATATAGCTAAAAACGGTTTGAAGCTTTCTCCCGTAAACCAATGTTTGATAGAAAAATCAATAGCCGGATATAAGGAAATAGAATTTGAGGTAATGAGGGACAATAAAGATACTACAATAATAGTATGCAGTATGGAGAATGTTGATCCTGTCGGTATTCATACAGGGGATTCTATAGTAGTTGCTCCAAGTCAAACCCTAACCGAGTACGAAAATTCTATGCTTGCAAATGTTGCAAAGAAGATAGTTTCGGCTCTTGATATCAACGGAGGATGCAATGTTCAACTTGCTCTTGAGCCTAATTCTTTAGAATATTATGTAATAGAAGTAAATCCGAGGGTTTCAAGATCTTCAGCCCTTGCCAGCAAGGCTACGGGTTTTCCTATAGCTAAAATAGCCGCAAAGACAGCTGTAGGGCTTTGCCTGGATGAAATAATAAATCCTGTTACCAATACAAATTACGCCTGTACCGAACCGAGTGTAGATTATATAGTAACCAAGCTTCCGAGATTTCCTTTTGACAAGTTTCAAACAGCCGACAGGAGGTTGGGGACTCAAATGAAGGCTACCGGAGAAGTAATGTCCATAGGCAGAAATTTTGAAGAGGGTTTGCTGAAATCCATAAGATCCATAGAGCTTAAGGTTGACCATATAGAGATTGAAGATTTGCCGGAAGATATGGATG
>JAEXBH010000104.1 GCA_023394215.1 Bacillota bacterium
GGACGGAGAGCCTTCAAAGGCCTTACTTGGTTTCTTAAAAAGTAAAGGTTTGAAACTTGAAGATATAACATTTGAAGAAGTAAATGGAGAAGAATATGTTTTTGCCAATATAGTGGGTAAAACAAAGGATATAAAGGAAGTTTTGAAAGAAGGTATCCCAGCTATGATTAAGGCGATATCAAATCCTAAGGCTATGCGTTGGGGTGGAAAAAACCTTAGGTTTCTTAGACCCATAAGGTGGCTTGTATCCTTACTTGATGATGAGATACTTGAATTTGACTTGGAGGGTATCAGCGTTTCAAACAAGACCAAGGGTCATAGGACCTTGTCAAGCGGTTTGGTTGAAATTACCAAGATTGATGAATACGAAGAAAAATTGGAAGAAAATTTTGTAATTGTGTCCGAGGAGAAAAGACGTAACATAATTACAAGAGGTATAAATATCCTATCTAAGGAAAAGGGAGGAAACTACTTGCAAGATGAGGACTTGTTGGAAGAAATCATCTATATAAATGAGTATCCGACTCCTTTTATAGGAAATTTTGATAATGAATATTTGGCTTTGCCTAAGGAAGTTATTATTACTCCTATGAAGGACCATCAAAGGTATTTTCCTATAGAAGATGATAACGGGAATTTGTTGCCTTATTTTATCTCTGTGAGAAATGGGGATGATAAGGGAATAGATAATGTTTCAAAGGGAAATGAGAAGGTTCTCAGGGCCAGACTTGAAGATGCCAAATTCTTCTATAATCAAGATATTTCCGTAAACTTTGAAGATTATGTTGAAAAGCTTAATAAGCTTGGTTTCCATGACGGCCTTGGAAATATGTATGACAAGACCCTTAGACTTGAAAAATTGGTTGCGACAATAGGTGAAAAATTGAATGCCTCTCAAGAATCTATAGATATAGCGGTTAGAGCGGCACATCTTTCAAAGGCGGACCTTATTACCAAGTCTGTAATAGAATTTACCGAGCTTCAAGGGATAATGGGAAGGATATTTGCCCTTAATTCCGGTGAAAACAAGCTTGTGGCAAGTGCCATAGAGGAGCAGTATATGCCGGTACAGGCAGGTGCAAGGCTTCCGGAAACTACAGCCGGAGTTATATTATCTCTTGCTGAAAAGATAGACAATATAGCAGGGCTTCATTCTTTAGGAATAAAGGTTACGGGTTCTCAGGACCAATACGGTCAAAGGAGAGCCGTGCTTGGTATAATAAATATATTGATAGAAAATAGGATGAGTATTGATTTGGCTGATGCTATTAGAGAAGCCTTATATCTATATGTTGAAAGTTTCGGGGAAACCTTCAACTACGAAGAAGTAATAGGAGACCTTATAGCTTTTATTAAGAGCAGATATAGGAATAAGATGATAGAAGAAGGTTACAGGCATGATCTTATAGATGCCGTGTTGAGTCAGGGAGTGTTGGATATCTTCATTATAAATGAAAAGCTTTTATCTCTTGCAAGACTTCTTGACAATAAGGGCTTTGATGATCTTATTACAAAATTTGTTAGAGTTTATAATATATCAAAGAAGGCGGAAAGTCTTGAAGTAAGAGAAGATATCCTGAAAGACGGGGATGTTGAAATCTATGGTTTGAATGTCGACCTGGATGAAGTTGATAAGCTTAGCAACTCATGTAAATTTGATGAAGCTTTGGCAAAGCTTGTTGACCTGATACCTACAGTAGACAGGTATTTGGACAATACAATGATAAATGTTGAAGATGAAGATCTTAAGAATAACAGATTGGCGTTAGTTAAAAACATAAGTATAAGAATAGAAAGTATATTTAATCCATCACTTATAGTAAGGAGCTAATATGATTAATTTATATGTTATATCCGATTCTACCGGAGAAACAGGAATACAATATGCAAATGCCCTGATGATTCAGTTTCCAACAACTGTTTTCAACAGGCACAGATTTTCCAATGTGACCAGTGAAGAGAAGATAAGGGATATCTTATCTAAACTTTTATCAAATAGTGTAATATTGATAACTGTTGTTAAGGAAGACATATTAAAAATTATTCATGACTTTTGCAGGGAAAAAAATATCCCCCTGATAGATTTATTGGGGGGCCCTATAAGTATACTTGAGGAAGTAACCGGTGAAAGAGCTGTTAGACTTCCGGGACTTATGAGGGACTTGGACTCGGATTATTTTGATAAGATGGAAGCAATAGAATTTGCTATGAATTTTGATGACGGCAAGAGTCCAAGAGGGCTTTTGAAAGCCGATATAGTACTGCTTGGGGTCTCAAGAACTTCTAAAACTCCATTGTCAATATTTTTGGCAAATAAGAAGTACAAGGTTGCAAATTTGCCCTTAGTACCTGAAGCGAACTTGCCTGACGAGATTTTCAAGGTAGATAAAAATAAGATTATAGGTTTGATTATTAATCCTGATCAATTAAATGAAATCAGAAATCAAAGATTGCAGGCCTTAGGTTTGAATCCTCAATCCGGTTATGCAAATAGGCAGAGGATAGAAGAGGAATTAAATTATGCAAAATCGGTTTTCAAACAGCTTGATTGTAAGGTTATAAATGTAACCGGCTCCACTATAGAGGAGACGGCAGCCATGATACAGGATTTGATAGGATAGGATTTCCGGGAGGAATTTATGGGCTATATATCTGATGAACAAATAAATGAACTTAAGGATAAGCTGGATATAGTGGATGTTGTCGGGGAATATGTTCAACTAAAGAAAGCAGGCTCCAGTTTTACAGGTTTATGCCCATTTCATGGGGACAAGCATCCGTCTTTTTCGGTGAGCAGGGATAGAAATATGTTTAATTGTTTTTCCTGCCATGAAAAGGGGGATGCTATAAGTTTCATAATGAAAATAGAGAATGTTTCCTATATTGAAGCTTTAAAAATTTTAGCCGACAAGGTTGGAATGGAACTTGAAGAGCATGGTAGCAGCAATAAGGCCAAGAGTAAGGAAAGAAGAGATAAAGAGGAAAGACTTTTAAATATAAACAGGATGGCGACTCTTTTTTATTATGAAAAGCTTATAACCAGCCGTATAGGACTTGAATACATAAAAAACAGGGGTTTAAAAAACAATATAATAAATTCTTATTATTTAGGATATGCCGACGGCAGTAACAGCTTATATAATTATATGCTTGAAAATAAGGTTGATATAAATGATCTTTTGGAGCTGGGGCTGATAGCAAAGTCAAATAGGGGTGACGGTTACTATGATAAATTTAGGGACAGAATAATTTACCCCATATTTAATAATAAAAACAAAATCATAGGCTTTGGGGGCAGGACCATAAATGACAGTAAGGTAAAATACCTTAATTCTCCGGAATCCCAGGTGTTTATAAAGGGCAACAATCTCTATGGATTCAGACCCAAGGACAGGGTTGTAAAAATGGAGAATGTTATATTGGTAGAAGGCTACATGGATGTTATAGGTCTTTATAATCACGGCATA
>JAEXBH010000114.1 GCA_023394215.1 Bacillota bacterium
GCCCTCTTCTTTGCATCCTCAACAATTTCCTCCGGAAATCCCATAACCCCAAGCAATTTTATAGCATTCCTACTTCTTGAAGGTCCTGATTTTAACCTATAATCAAACCTTACACCGTTTTTATCATCGACAATTTCACTAAAATGTATATTGGTAACTAAATTTCCAAAAAGCCCGGTAAGTTCTATATCATGACTTGCGACAAAAGCCAATGCCTTATTTCTTATAAGATAATCTATAAAACTCGCCGATGCTGAGATCCTTTCAACTGTATTGGTTCCCTTCAAGATTTCATCAATAAAATAATAAGATGCATTACCTGCCTTAACATCCTCTATTATTCTTTTAAGAGACTTTATTTCCGCTATAAAATAAGATTCTCCGGCTTCTATATCATCTCTTATGGCCATAGATGACAAGACGCCTCCCTTTCTCATAGATAAGCTCTTTCCATGCACTAAGTTCACGGTTTGTGCCAAAATTGCATTTATAGCGATACTTTTAACATAAGTTGACTTTCCTGAAGCATTTGAGCCGGTAACTATATTTACATTTGTAAAATCTACAGGGTTCACTACCGGATTTTTAATAAGCGGATGGTAGATTTCCAAAGCTTCCATGCCCGGTTCGCACTTAAATTGAGGTCTGGAGACATCCGTAAAAATCTTTTCATAATTCAAAGCGGAGATTGCAGCCTCAATTTTACCTATCTCCATATAAAGCCTTATTATATCAGCCTTATATTGCTTTACCCACAGATAAACCTTGCCGTAAGAAATAAGGGGCAAAAGCAAAATTCTCTTAAGCTGTTCATAGATTCCCTCTGTAAGTTCCACTATATCACGCTCAACAAACTGCCCCCAAAAACCTATACCTGAAAGCTTTTCAACACATATATCTATACTTTTTGAATTTGCAAATCTAAACTTTGCTATCTTTCCCGCACAGTTTATAAAAGTTGCCAAATACCCTATATTTACAAATTCTCCTTTTATCTTCCCGGCTACAAAACTATATAAAATCAAATTAAATGCCGCCATAAAGAGACCTATACCTAAGGCATATCCGAAAATCCACCAGCCAAGGCTCTTTGCTACCGCTGCCAATACAAGGGAAAGAAAACAAATACTCGACATGGGCATAAAAACTATAGGACTTATACCCAGCTTATCCTTATCCATATTTTCAATATATAAGGGAAGAGAATAATTCTTGTTCTTACCTATCCTCGCAAGTCTATACTCAACTTTTTTTCTGAAATTTTCATCTCCGTCAAAGGCATCCTTAAGTTTTTGAAACTCTTCTATATCATAATTTTCCCCACCATAATTTCTGAGCATAGTGTAAAGGTAATCCGCCCCCATAGAAGTATAGTCCTTATTAAATAGCTTAAATACCTTAAGCATATCCAAATCCTGCCAGCTTATACTGTCTACACGGTATTTGCCCGGAAAATATGAAGCTAAAACTTTCATAGATTCCATAGCCTTCTTCTCATCAAAGCTTTCTCCAAACTTTTCTTCAGGCAATCTCGCCCAACTCTTTGCTATTTTTCTTTTTAGGTAACCTATCCACCTGATTCTGAAAAATATGGTAAATAAGACAGCTATTACTAAAACTATAAGTATTTCCACACTTATCCCCCTGAAATATTTTTCATAAGAATTTCTTGAAAACAACTACTCCTTGATCTTACAAGAGAAACCCAGAGCAAGAGTCCCCGGTCCGGTATGACACATTACCGCAAGCTTAACTGTATCATAAACAATCTCAAGATTCGGAAATTCTTTTGCTATTCTTTCCAACCATTCATTTGTAGTCTTTTCATCGGCACTCGAAGCCGCAACCATATACATATCTCCGGCTTCATACTCTTTTTTATAATTATTTTCTATATCATTTTTCAGCTCACTGATCATCAAAGCTTTAGCTTTTTCAAATCCCCTGGCCTTCTTGTGTGCTTCTATAACACCGTCTTTAACCTTTAAAACAGGTTTAACATTGAGAAGTCCTCCTACAAAACCTGATGTTTTGCTAAGTCTTCCCCCCTTTACCAAATAATCGAGAGTGGCGACTGCAAAATAAATCTCCATCCTCCCCCTATTTTTCTCAAGGATTTCTCTTACTTTTAAAACATCATAGCCCCTTTCAATAAGTTCAACCGCATCCAAAACCGATCTGTGCATAGGAGAAGCCACCCTCCTATTATCAACAACAAAAACCCTGTCCTTATATTTTTCCTCATTTGATAACATAACAGCAGACTGATAAGCTCCACTCAAACCGGAACTTATAGGAATATGCAGTATAGTTTCACTTTCTTCAAGTGCCTCATCCCAAATTTCCATAACATCTGCCGGTGACGGTTGAGCCGTGTAAAAACTTTCATTGTTCTCCAACTTTTGCAAAAATCCGTCTCTGTCGAGATTTATACCTTCATAATAGCAAACTTCATTAAAATAAAACGGCATAGGAACTACCCTTATACCAAATTTTTTACTCTCAATATCTGAAATCCCGGCATGACTGTCAGTCACTATGCCTATTTTCCTCATAATAAAATCCTCTTTCATATTTATTTTAAGTTACCCACAAATATATAACCCCTAAATCCTCTTGCACTATAGTAGGAATCAGCTCCATTGTGATAAATAAAGGCTCTTCCGAACCTCCTGTCTCCAAATAAAGCCCCTCCAAGTTTTCTCACATCATCCGGCGTCTTAAGCCACGACGAAGTCTTTTCATCAAAGGACTCTGTACTTTGCAAAAATAAATAGGTTTTTTCATCCAAAAGCTCAATACCTATTTCCTCTGCAAACTCAAGTGCACTGTTAAGGGGTTTATTACTTTTTCTCTTTTCAAGAGCCTCTCTGTCATAACACAAGCTTCTCCTGGCATCCGGGCTTTCTTTAACCATATCGACATAAGCCAAAGACCTGTCTTCAAAAATAAATAAATCAGGTTGCCCTCCACTCTCCTCCATTTTGGAAATAACTTCGAGCAGCTTGGAATCCAAAAGCTTCTCAGTAAAATCCCAAGTCAGCCCCTCATGCCTATGCATGTTTCTTTCAAATCTATCCTTCAATATTTCTAATAATTCTCTTTTATCAATCATATGATTCTCCACGATATTTCCCCTATGTTAATAATCATTGTATCACTTATAAAAATATATTTCTATCAATTATATGTAATAAAATTACTAAATATTTAGAAAAAAATCCAAAAAAAAGTGCATCAGTCTAAACTGACACACTTTTCCTAACAAATATATAACCCAATCGGAGTTCTGATATCTTAATTAATTCCTACACCCAAAATACCGAATGTAACCAACTTCAAAATAATAGGACAAATTATTAGAGCTATAATTTTCAATCCCAAACCGGCCTTCATCATATCCTTCATTTCTATATTTCCTGAAGAATAAGCAATTGCATTTGGAGGTGTACCTGCCGGCAACATAAAAGCAAAATTTGATGCTATCATACATACAAGCATAAGTTGTAGGGGATCCATGCCTATAGCCTTGCCTATTCCCGCCAAAATCGGTAGGAAGGATGCCACTACTACCGCGTTTGTTGTTACTTCTGTAAGAACAGCGGTAACTACTGCAACAATTATGATTGTTACAATTTCAGGCATACCTTGTAACACTGTCAATCCGTTTGCTATCCATGTTGCCACGCCTGAATCCTTAATAGCATTTCCCATTACCATTGAACCTGCCAATAAAAGCATTGTTGTCCAAGGAGCATCTGCAAAAGCTTCCTTTCCTTGAAGGATCATAATGCCGTTTTTAGCATCTACAGGTATTATAAGAGTTAACACGGCTATAGCTATAGCTATAGTTTCATCCGTTACAAAAGGAAGATACTTTCCCCATAAAACACTTGTTACCCAAGCAATTACTGCGAAAGCAAATATACAAGCGGTTAATTTTTCACCCTTATTTGCTTTTCCAAGCTTGTGATATTCTTCGTTAACTACTGAAGAATTTACATTCCTCATCTTGTCAACCTTAAATACTTTTACCATGTAAATCCAAAGAATAGGCAACATAACTACTGCAAAAGGAACACCTATTTTTAACCATTCAACAAAGTTTATGCTATAACCTAAAGTTTCTTCTATGATGCCTATACCTGTAGGGTTTGTAGTTGTACCTATTGATGTCGCCATACCTCCAAGAGTTGCGGCAAATGGAATTGTAAGCATAAGTGCCTTACCGAATCCCGGATCAACCTGATCTTCCAAAGACTTTATTATCGACATGGCAACCGGCAACATCATTACTGTTGCTGTTGTATTTGACATCCACATTGAGATAAAGCCAGTAGCAAGTGCAAATCCTAAAATTATCATCTTAACATTGCTTCCTACAGCCTTGGTTATCCAAAGCGCCAACCTCCTGTGTAGCCCCCATCTTTGCATAGCTGTAGCTAAAAATCCGGCCCCAAGCACTAAGAAAATTGTCTTGTAACCATACAAAGAAAACATTTGTATATCATTTTGGTTCTTTGCCCCTGTGATTCCTAAAATCGGAAACAATAAAATCGGTAACAAAGCTGTAGCTGCAAGAGGTATAGCCTCTGTCATCCAAAATATAATCATAACCGCTGCAACTGATAAAATCTTCCAACCCAAATCTCCAAGAGATTCCGGAGCCGGAATAAACTGCATTATTATAAGAACCAATATCCCTATCACTATAGATATATTCTGTAATTTCGATCTTCCCTTAATCTTTTCAGTCATTTTTTTATTCCTTTCATTAGCTGTTTTTTAAAGGTGTTTCTTTTTCTATGGAAATATGATGACCGCTGTAGTTCCCCGGTATTTCTCCGGCCTGTTCCTTTGCAGCTCCAAGCATTTTATGAAAATCGACACCTGTCTCATATCCCATTTCCGAAAGGGTCCATACAAAGTCCTCTGAGGAAAGATTCCCGCTTGCTCCCGGAGCGAATGGACATCCTCCCAAACCTCCAAGTGCAGTTTCAACATTTGTTACACCCTCTTCTATTGCCGCCAAAGTATTTGACATGCCCAAACCCCTGGTATCATGTAAATGAACTGATAGTTCCAGATTAGGAAAAGCTTTTTTGATTTGTCTTATATATTTTCTTACCTGAGTCGGGTCTGCTATGCCTATGGTATCTGCCAAGACACAAGATTTCATCCCCAAATCGGTATATGTAGATAAAAAGCTAATAAATTCTTCAACATTATCATACTTTCCCTCGAAAGGACAACCAAAAACCGTAGCGAAATTTACATAGACATCTAAATCCGGATAGGTATTGCGAATTTCCTTATATGCTTGCAGGGATTCTTCATGTGTCCTATTGATATTTGCTCTGTTATGACTCTTAGAAAAAGATACAACATAAGCAACCTTCTTAAGACCGAGTTCCCATGCATTTTTTGCCCCTCTTAAATTTGGAACCAAGGCAAATAAATCCAAACCCCTATCTCCATACTTTTCCAAAACTCTTTTAGTAAGCTCTCCGGCATCCGCCAGTTGTGGTATGGCCTTAGGACTCACAAAAGAAGTAAACTGAAGACTCCTGACTCCCGCATCTATAATCCTATCAATATATTTTAACTTCACATCAGTAGGTATAACTCCACAATTTACTGCAACACTTTGATATCCGTCTCTCGGTCCGACTTCGACCAAGTTAATTTTTCTTGCCATATTCCCTCCATGTACTACTAAAAAACAATAAAAATAACATATAAAAAATATTATATGTTTAGATGTCTGCGTGTTTAATTGTGTAGATTAATGTTTGTGTGTTTATTATTTTATCCAATTATATTTTAAGATATACTTTTGATTTTTCCTAATATTTTATGTATTATTATATATATAACTTTTAAGTTATATATAATTTCTTGGAGGAAACATTTTTATGTTTGATGAAATTTCATATTCCTATATAAAAACAATTTTAGAAAAGGGCAGCATTACAGAAGCGGCAAACGCCCTGTTTATATCCCAGCCCTCCCTGTCACAGTTTATAAAAAGAACCGAAAAAGACTTAGATTGTGAGATAATAATAAGAGAATCAAGACCCATAAAGCTCACCGATGCCGGACAAATATATTTTGAATCTCTTGCGGAAATAAAAAGAATTATGGATAAAACAAGGGAACATATAGCAAGTGTTCAGGAGCTTAAGGCAGGAAAGGTGACAATAGGTTCCCTAAATTATCACAGTGTGCATCTTTTAGCTCATATAATACCTGCGTTCAGAAAAATCTATCCGAATATAGAAATTAATATAATGGAAGGTTCAATCAAAGAACTTGAAATATGGGCATCCAAGGGTATAGTAGATTTAGCAATAACAGTACTTCCTCTACAGCTGTCAAACCTCAAATACACCAAACTTTTTGACGAAAAAATCTGTATAGCGGTAAGCCCGCAAAACATTTTAGCTAAAGAGTATGATTTTGCATGCTTAAAGGAAAACAAATTCCCTCAAATAGATCTTTTTGAACTTATAAACGAAAACTTCATAGTACTTACCAAAGAAAAAAGACTTAGAAGAAGTTTTGAAGAGGCCAGTATGATTATGGAAAAAACTCCCCATATAAGCATGGAAACGAACGATATTACCAACGCCCTTATACTTGCTTCCGCAGATATGGGTATAACCTTATGCCCAAATTTGATGATCCATAACCTACTCCAATCATATCCTCTTGCAGTATATTATCCTAAGCAAAATATGACGGACAGAAATGTAATTGCCACTTATAATTCGGCCTATCCGCTAAGCAAGGCCTCTTCTATTTTTTTAGATATGCTTATGGATTATGCCGATTTTCTTAAAACTACAACTCTTAAAGTCTGAAATCATATAACATTCAAAGTAAATCTTATATACTAAAAGGCTCGATCTTGGAAATTCCAAACCGAGCCTTTTGACTTACAGTAATCTAAATATTCAAATACACTATAAAGCTTATCTATATATTAACCTATATTTCCCTCAGGTTTTCTACAAGGTGTCTCCTTTTCTATACTTATATGATGACCGCTGTAGTTTCCCTTAATTACTTCCTTTTCATACTTTGCGGCTGCCAAAATTTTTGAAAAGTCTACTCCGGTATCATAGCCCATTTCATTCAAAGTCCATACAGTATCTTCTGTAGACAAGTTACCTGATGCTCCCGGAGCAAAAGGACATCCTCCCAAACCGCCAAGGGTTGATTGAACCTTGGTAACTCCAGCACTTATAGCGGCAAGAGTCGAAGCTAAGCCGTTTCCCCTTGTATCATGTATATGAACCATAAGGTCAAGATCAGGATAAGCCTTCTTCACTCTCTCGATTATCCCAACTACCTGAGCCGGGTCGGACAGTCCTACAGTATCGCATAAACAAACCGACTTCACCCCTAAATCAACGTAATCTTTCAAAAATCTTACAGGTTGATCCCAATCATTTACCTTTCCTTCAAACGGGCAACCGAAAGCTGTTGCCAAATCCAAGATTAAATCCAAATCAGGTAAATCTTCCCTTATTTCCTTGTAAGCAGCAAGGGATTCTTCATGAGTTCTTCTGATATTTGCTTGATTATGAGATTTGCTCATAGATACAACATAACAAACCCTTCTAAGTCCCATTTCATAGGCAAGCTGGGCCCCTTTAAGATTTGGAATAAGGGCGAAAAAGTCAACTTGAGGATACTTTTCCAAAACATATTTTGTAACTTCTTTTGCATCCATAAGTTGAGGAATAGCCTTAGGACTCACAAAAGAGGTAAATTCTATATGCTTAAGTCCTGATTCTACAAGCATATCTATTATTTTCTTTTTTTCAGCCGTAGGAATTATTTTTTCTTCAACAGATATAGTTTCATCATCGGCATTTCTCAAAGTTACATTTTGAAATCCGTCCCTTGGACCTACTTCATAAATGTCTATTTTATTTCCCACTAAAATACTCCTTTTTCCTTCAGCTCTTCATATCTCTCTTTAGATAAACCAAGCAATCCCATATAAATATCTTCATTATATTCACCCAAAAGTGATGAAGGTTTAACAGGATCCGCTGTTGTATTTGTAAATTTAAGAGCATTGTTTGTCACCCTTACATCTCCGCCTACAGGTTGATGAAGAACAGGGAACATATTCCTATCTTCAGCAATTTGTCCATGCTCTGTAACTTCCTTTACATTATTAATCGGAGAACCCGGTATACCTGCCTTATCAAACATTTCATCAAGCTCTTCAACCGTATACTTTTTAGTCCAGTTATTTACAATCTCTTTTAATTCTTCATGAGCTGCAACTCTGCCTGCAACAGTGCTGAATCTTTCTTCCTTAATAAGGTCAGGCTGCCCCATAAGATCGCATAAAAGTCCGAATAACTTTTGATTGCCCGCTCCGACTATAAACCACCTGCCAGCTTCCTTTGTTTCAAAAGAATCATAAGGATAAGTGGATTCATACCTGTTTCCTATCCTATCAGGTATTCTTCCCTCATTTAGGTA
>JAEXBH010000122.1 GCA_023394215.1 Bacillota bacterium
GTATATACCTGTGATAAAATTCTCCCTGATTTTTAAGAGTGCCTGAATAGGCGTCAGAAATATGACGATTCATATCCCACTTGATATATGAGATATTGGCTGACTTAAGTAATTTATTGACTGATCCTATAATATAATCCTGCACCTCTTTCCTGCATAAATCCAAAATCAGTTGATTTCTGCTTAGAGATGCTTCTACTGTAGGATCTTTTACAATCCAATCAGGATGCTTTTCATAAAGTTCGCTGTCATAATTTACCATTTCAGGTTCAATCCACAAACCAAAATCCATACCCATACTATTTATTTTTTCTGCCAAACCCGAAAGTCCTGAGGGTATTTTTTTCCTATTTACCTCATAGTCTCCAAGCCCCCTCTTATCAGAGTCTCTCCTACCGAACCAACCGTCATCCAAAACAAAAAGCTCTATACCGACTTTCTTTGCCTGCCTTGCCAAATCCAATAAGTCTCTTTCCTTAAATTTAAAGTATGTCGCTTCCCAATTATTTATCAAAACAGGCCTTTCCTTCTTGGCCCAAAAACCCCTTACAATGTTATTATTCACAAATTTATGAAGGTTTTGACTCATACCGTTTTTCCCCTTATCGGAAAAAGTAATAACAGCTTGAGGACTTTCAAAAATCTCTCCTGCCCCTAAGTCCCAAGAAAATGTTTGAGGATTTATACCTGCACTTACCCTTACTTTATTGTAGGGACTCCTTTCAACCACAGCTTGATGATTGCCTGAATAAATAAGATTAAATCCGTAAACCCGACCAAAATCTTCACTTGCTCCTTCCTGGTAAATCATAAAAAAAGGATTGGCATAGTGCGAAGAGTTTCCTGTAGTGCTTGAAATAAGATTTTCTCCCTCAACTACTTTTCTAATTGTTTCCCATCTTTCTCTGGCCCATGCTCCGGTAAAAGAAGATAAATAATATTCGTCCTCATCAAGATCCAACTGGTATGACATAAATTTCTCTATTTTTACAGTATCCTTTAAATTGTTTTTTAGCCTGAAAAACTTTGTAATAACATTTGCCCCTTCAAAAATAGAATAAATAAGTTCAAGTTCCAGTCCCTTGGAAGTTTCAAATTTCAATATAAGACTCTGATTTGCCCCATAGGCTGAAGGAAGCCCTCTTATGCCTACATCCCCATCTAAAATCTCATAATCCTTATAAGTCCAATCACAAAGCTTAGATCCGTCGGGAAATACTAACTCTATGGGATTATTTCTGAAGTCACCTTTATAGGACGGAGACAATTCTAAATTTAAATGAAATATTGACACCCCTAAATCCTCATTATATATAACATCCGTTCCGTATCCGCTGTCAATTTTTACAGATAAAGCTTTAAAATCGGGCACTATTTTATTTCCATAATGGAATTTTTCAATCAAACCCGACCTTAAGCCTATATAATATCCTGTATCTTCGGTTTCCAAGGAAAATACCTGATTTTCATACTTTATCATCCTACTCTTCTCCTCTTCTGCTCACAAGCTCCTTCTTTATCCTCTCATTCTCTTCTTCAGTAAGTTTATATCTCTTCCTAAAATATGTGATTGATACCGATAATCCTATAATAGGGACTATAGTCATTAAGCTTCTAAGTCCCAAAAGGCTTGCCGAACTTTGAATATTGGCGTTTATGTCAAGACCTATCAAGTCTATACCAACCCCTGCTATCAAGACACTTATGGCACTTGCAAGCTTTACAACAAAAGTTTGCATTGAAAATACAACACTCTCATTTCTTTGTCCGGTTTTAAGCTCTCCGTAATCTACCGTATCCGCCAAAAATATAGTTGTAAGCACCGTTGTCAAACCGAAACCAACATATATGATAAAAGCTGAAATACCTAATAGGGCAATATTTGTAACCGATAAACTTGCAAGTATAAATAAGAGTAAATACCCACCTATAGTCACTCCTACGGAACCTGTAAGTATGGACTTGCTTGACCATTTTTTTCTGAGTATGGGAAAGCTCATCATACTTAAAATTTGTGCAACTCCCCCTATCATACCGAAAAGTCCATACATTTCTCCGTTTCCTATATCAAATTTAAAGAAATAAAGGGCAAGCTGTGTAGTTAAATACAAGGAAGAATTAAATAATATTATGCTAATGACAACCAACATAGCTTGATCGTTTGAAAAAAGAGCTTTAAACATCTCTTTTAACCCCGTTGCCTTACTCTTAGTTTGAACCTCTTCCTTAATTCCCAGTACACAAATAAGTTCAAAAATAACAAATATTATTGCCACAATAAGTCCCAATATGGCAAAAGCTTCTCTTTCAGTGCCGCCTATCCTTGTAATAAGATACATGGTCATAACCGTAGGAATTGCAAAGCCGAAACTTGCAGCGACTCTGCCTATAACTGATAGAGATTCCCTATCCTTGCCTGCCTTGGTTAGGGCAGGTATCATTGACCAAAAAGGTATATCCATAATTGTATATGTCAATCCCCATAAAACATAGGCTGCTGAAGCATAAGTGAGCATAGCCGCTCCAGTAAGGGATTTCGGCATTGCAAACATACCGTATAATATCAAAGCGTTTAAAAGCGTCCCGGATAGTATCCAAGGCCTGAATTTTCCAAATTTCGTGTTAGTTTTTTCCACAATAACTCCCATTATGGGGTCATTAAAAGCATCAAAAACTCTTGCCGCCATCATCATAATCCCTGTAAAGGTTCCGCTTATTCCTAAAACCGTATTATAATAATATAAAATAAATCCTGAAACTAAGGAATATACAATATCCTTCCCTATAGCCCCTGTGGCAAAAGCAATTTTTTTCCTCATATTATTTGTCCTTCCTTATATTAAAATCAATTTCTTTTTCTTCCAACCCTGAAACCTTAAGTCTTAACTTTGCACTTCCTTCCCTGCCTAAAGTTTTCACATAAGTAGCTGCCATGCCGCCCATAAGATCTATATTATCAGGTCCTATAAGTTCTGCATCCCCTTCAATTTCCAATTTAAGCACCCTTTTTAAATAATAGGCAGGGTTATTATTTTGATCCAAAACCCTGATTCTCACGGTTGCAACATCATAAGTATCTCCTTCAATTAAATCTCTGCTGTCAACTCTCACTTCTAAATGAAGTTTTCTCACCACTTCTTTTTTGCAGGAAAGTACAAGCTCTTGATCCCTATAACCGTCAAATCTCCAAGCTGTCGATTTTTCGCCCCATGATGCAATATACTTTCCATACAAAAGCTCCGCCTTTCTAAAAGTCATCTTATTAAATAGCATAAGCTTAAGTATGGTTGGATAAATATTTTTAGGCAAGGCATTTTGCCCATGCTCCGCTACCGCAAACAAAACTTTTTTTACTTGCTTTGCAGTTTTTTCACTCATATTTTCATTTCTGATAAGCAATTCACCTATGGTATCATCTATCTTTATAGGCGGATACTTCAAACGACTTTTTGTCCTGTCAGCCGTAAAACTTCTTATAAATTCATCATTCTTATAAAGCTTAATCTCATCAACATTTGTGAAAGCATAGATATCTCCCAGATAACCTATAGGGTGCTCGCCTATATCCATAGAACTTGATATTTCCAAAACAGCTTGTTTAGGATCCTGAGATTTATAAACGGCTGCCGCTAACTTAGGATTTCTGAAAGCATCCATAACACCGTGATAACAAATCCTGTCTCCGCTTCCAAAGTCTGAATGAGTATTATAATCAAACATGGCCCAGCCGAAACTTCCTCCTATATCTTCCTGCTTTGCCACCGCATCCAAAACTCTTGCATGCCTTATAGCATGCTCCCTTCTCTTCTCTTCCCAGTCAAAGGATTTGGTAGGAAACATATGCCCGTTGTATTCGGTCACAAGATAGCCCTTTGACATATCACTTGTTACCTTGATTTTAGGCTCGCATCCTTCGTTTAAACCGTTATGATAAAAATCATTATAGGT
>JAEXBH010000097.1 GCA_023394215.1 Bacillota bacterium
AAGGTATACTTTTATTTTGGATGGAATAAATCAGGCAAGAAAGAGCTTTGTTAAGGAGTTGCTGTCCAAGGAGGTCGGTGAACGGATATATAGGAAAGACAAGATTTCAATTACTGAGCTTGAAAGATATAACGCCTGCCCTTACCAGCATTTTGTAAGATATGGAATAAAGCCCAGAGAGGATACGTCGTATGATATAAACAGGATGGAGAAGGGAAATATTTTGCATGAAATAGCTCAAAAGCTTGTTTCCAATAAAATGCAAAATAAGAAAGAGGATCTTTCACATATTTTTGATGAAGCAGCAAGTAACAATATTAATGAATACAGGTTGGAGAACAAGAGGAATTTGTTTTTTCTTGACAGGATAAAAAAGAATTCACTTAAGGCTTTTGAAAGTGTGGAAAAGCAGCTTGATATTTCAAAGCCCGATAGGATATTTACTGAGATAAAGTACGGACAGGATCAGCTGTTCCCGGCTGTTAAATTTTCTTATGAAGGTCAAGAGATAAGGGTTGAAGGAAAGATAGACAGGATAGATGAATTTGATCTTGATGGAAAAAAATATTTTAGAGTTATAGATTATAAGTCAAGTTATAAAGATTTTGATATAGGAAAAATTTATAAGGGTGTAGATTTTCAGCTGATGGTATACCTTTATTCTGCCGTGTCAAGTGCTGATAATGCCAAACCTTTGGGGGCCTTTTATATAAATCTGAATCCTTTTTCCAGCAAGGACAAGCTTGAAGTTGAAAATCTGAGTGAAAGACTTTTAAAGCATTATAGGATGAAGGGCATAAGTCTTGACAAGGGTGAAGTACTCGAACGTGTAGATTTATCTTTTGATAATTCCAAGGCATATATATCAGATCTTATAGAATTTTCCAGGGGTAAGGGCATAGAAAAAAAAGATAATGCTGTAGATGAGGATTTTTTCCAAGCCTTATTCAGTCATATATTAGCTTCGGCAAATGATACTATAAATGATATTAAGAGGGGAAAGATATCAGTAAGACCTTATAGTTTGAATGGAGTATGCCCTTGTGAATACTGTGCTTATAAAGCGATATGTCAAGAGGAAATAGAGAATATAAATTATATAGATAAATATAATTGGAAGAAGGTAAAGGAAGACTTAGGAGTTAAAAATGGCTAAAACTATTTATACGAAAGATCAACTATCAGCTATTGAAGAGAGAAATAAAAATATAATAGTATCTGCTCAAGCAGGGGCCGGAAAAACTCAAGTTTTAGTAGAGAGGATACTTAGGCTGGTTTGTGATGAAAAAGAGAGTCTTTTAAATATGCTTATAGTTACTTTCACCAATAAGGCCGCTGGGGAAATGAGGGATAGAATAAAAAAGGGCCTTTTTGAAAGACTAAGTGAGGAAAAGGATTCTGATAGGCGAAAATTTATACAAGGTCAATATAGGGAAATAGATCAAGCACAAATATCCACTATGCACTCTTTTTGTATAAATTTATTGAGAAAATATTTTTATAAGGTGGGTTTGGATCCTCAGTTTAAAATTCTAAAAAATGCAAGTCTTGAAAGTCTGAAGTTTGAAAGTATAAATGAACTGTATCGGGACTTTTATGATAAGGGAGATGATGATTTATTGTCATTTATAGATCAATATTCCAGTGACCTTGATGATTCTGCAAGTAAAAATATGATTTTTTCCATTTATGAATTTTTATTGTCGAAACAGATGCCTATAGAGTGGCTTGAAGAGAATATTTATAATTATAAAAACATAGATCCTGCAGGTTTGGACAAGGAAATTGTGGAGTATATCGTATCCTCTTTTGAAATGGTAAAAGGTGATATATTTTATTATCTTGACCTTTTTAAGAAAAACTATGAAAACTTATCAGTTTTTGAATATGAAAAAACTTATTTGGAAGATTTAGCAACAATAAAGGAACTTGAGGGGGCAATACTATCACATAAACTTTCAGATATTGAGTTAAAATTGCAAAAAAGTTTATCAAAGCTTGTAAGTCTTACAAAGATAAGCAAAGAAAATGTATCTGAGGAAGAAAGAAAATACTTAAAGGATATAAGAGATAAGTATAAGGATATTTTTAATGATTTCAGGGCAAGTATGAAATTTGATCGGGATGAGATTATTGAAGATAGGGGAAATATAGCCTGTTTACTTGAAACAGTAAAGAAAATAATAGTAGATTTTGATAGAAGGTTTAAAGAAAAAAAGAATAGGCTTAAAGGTATCTCCTTTTCAGACGCCGAGCATTATACCATAACTCTGCTTAAAGATGAAAAATTGCTTGAAGAGATAAAAAACACTTATAAGCATATATTTTTCGATGAATATCAAGATGCCAATCAAATCCAAAATTTTATATTTGAAAGGATTAAATCCGAGAATAACTTATTTTTTGTCGGTGATATAAAGCAATCCATATATTCTTTCAGATTGGCGGATCCGAGCCTTTTTGATAAAAGATATACGCAATATAAGTCGTCAGGCTCCGGCTTAAATGTAGCAATAGACTTGAATCAAAACTTTAGATCGAGGAAGGAAATACTTGATTTTAATAATTTTATTTTCAACAGTCTTATGACAAGAAAACTTGGAGAAGTAAATTACCTTGATAAAAGTCATCAGCTTATTTGCGGAAACGACAATTTCCCAGAGCTTGAAAAGGTGGTGGAACTTTCGCTTATAGAGGATGATAAGGCGGATTTGAACGATTTTACAGATAATAAAAAACTTCTGCTTGATGAAAATCCCCAGACTTTTTTGGTTGCTAAAAAGATAAAAGAGTTAGTTGAAAATGGAGCGGCTTACAGGGATAATGCCATTCTTGTCAGAAATACCGCCATTATACCCGAAGTTTGTAAATACTTGGAACTTTTTAAGATCCCATATACAACCGAGTCCATTTCTTACAATTATGAAAGTTCGGACCTGAATTTTTTCATAAATATTTTAAAGGCCATAGATAATGATAAAGATGATTTAGTTTTGTTGGGGGCTCTAAAGTCTTCTTTAGGTAATTTTTCAGATGAAGAATTGGCAAAGATAAGGGGAGATATAAGGGATAAATCTTTTTATTACTTATTTTACAATTATTCGGAAAGGCAAGACAAAGACGAAAAAATTGAAGAAAAGATAAAAAAATATATAGTAAGACGGGAAAGTTATAATAAAAGGGAGAAAATCAGCTCCTTATCCGATTTTATTTGGTTTGTATTTATGGATTCCGGATATAGGTCCTATATTCTTTCCGGGGTAGATGCTAAAAAGAAGCTTAATAATATAATGACTTTTATAAATCAGGTTGAAGCTTATGAAGAAGATACCGGGTCGGGGCTTTATAACTTTTTGAACTATGTTGAAAATTTAAAGGTTAATAATCTTTCTGAATTTGGACCAAGTCCGGATCAATCTGAAGAAAATGATTTGGTAAGGGTTATGACAATCCATAAATCGAAGGGTTTGCAGTTTAAAAACGTATTTTTGATAAGGCTTGAAAATAAGTTCAATGACAGGGACTTGACGTCTAATCTTATATTTTCAAATTCGCAGGGTATTTCTTTAAAACTCTATGATGCCATAAGCAATAATTATCATGAAAATTTTGATTATATGAGGATAAAAAAAGATAAGCTTATAAGTGCGAGATCCGAGGAAGTCAGGATACTTTATGTTGCACTTACAAGAGCGGTAGATAGACTGTTTTTGATGGGGAAATACAAGGCGAATCTCAATAATCTTTATGTAAGTAATCTGTTAAATGCTAAAAATTATTTGCAGTGGATTAGCAGTATAATTTTTGAAGATCAAATTTCTCATGCTTTTAAGGAGGAGAACGGATTAAATATCTTAAGTAAAAATAAATTTAGTTTTGATAGCGATTTTGTAACTATAAAAAAATATATGAC
>JAEXBH010000161.1 GCA_023394215.1 Bacillota bacterium
GCATGATGAGTGTAATTATCGCTGAAGGTAACATCTTCAAGACTTAAATTTGCATTATCTAAATAAATAGCCCCGCCTTGATACCTTTGCTTATTAATTTGTCCGGAACCGTCGGCAAGAGGTTCCAACTTTTCTTGAAAATTATTGGTTGTGCCCTTTTGAAGCGTAGCACTCTTTATAGTTACGCTGGCAAAATCAACATCTAAAATCCTTCCCTTATCCGCTCCGTCAAGAACTATATTTTCAAAAGTAACATTTGTTGTCACTCCTCTTATTTCAAACATATTTTCAAGTACTGTGGAAAGAGTAAGTTTATGTCCTGCTCCCTTTATGGTACCTTCATATTCTGTTATGGATATAGTCTTGCTTATACTGATATCATTGGCAAGCACTATGTCATTTTTGTTCTCTATAGCAGTTTTTAACTGCTCTTCATTACTAACACTGACTTCGGCTGCCAATACGATATTTTTATTTGCAAGCATAAATACAAATAAAAATATAAATAATAGTAGTCTCTTATTTTTCATGAATACCCCTTTTTTATTATATTTGTCAGTCTGATTTTACTAAAAATTTATAGCCATGGCAATATTTTAATAGGTAGATTCACAAATATCTCTTGTAGCAACTATGTCCACACCTGTCCCCAATACGTCTTTTATAAGTACCTGCCCCATAAAAACAGGAGCATCTACCTGAAATGTATTTATTTGTTCCATAACATCAAAAATTTTATCCTTAGGAATGGGACTACTTGTTTTAACCGGCACAAGCTGCAAAAAACCGCCTATCACCCTTATAGTTGATGATATATTTCTCCTGGGATCCTCTATTTCCTGCTTAGCATATACCTCTCCTCTCGGACAGGTATTTCCTCTTACTTCCAGTCCGTCAATTTCCCCGTAAACATGCAATTGACAACCTTTCGGGCATACTATACAAGTAAACTCTCTATCTATCATAAACCTTCAACCTCCACGCAAATGTCATTTTCAACACCTGCCAAATCCTCTTTTTTCAATGGTATATTTATCATTTCGGAAGGTATTGCCTTTATAAGCTTTTTGGATTTAATAACTTTATCCCCGGATTTTACTAAAATTTTTGCATCCCTGTATATAGATTTAACCCTCATAAATAAATTTGCCCCTTCTTGGGTGTCGGCTAATACAAAATTTGGAACAACATAGGAAATTCCGGCTCCTGCTTTAGTTTCAAGCACTCTTCCATCATATTTTTCTCCATTCATAATATAACGTGCGGCATTTTTCCCTGCAAGTCTACTTTCTCTCGTAACAAAATCCACAATATCATGAACATGTAAAACATTCCCGCAAGCAAATATACCCTCTATGTTTGTTTCCATATTCGACTTTACGCTCGGTCCCTTTGTAACCGGATTAAGCCTAACTCCGGCATTTATACTCAATTCATTTTCAGGGATTAAGCCTATAGATAATAACAGGGTGTCACAAGATATGTACTCTTCAGTTCCCGGTATCGGCTGCCATTTATCGTCAACCCTTGATATAGTAACCCCTTCTATATGCCCCTTGCCGTGAATTTCATTAATATTGTGACTAAGATACAAAGGTATATCATAATCATCCAGGCATTGGGCTATATTTCTTTGAAGCCCGCTTGAAAAAGGGGAAATCTCAACAACACACTTAACCTTAGCTCCTTCAAGGGTCATCCTTCTTGCCATAATGAGCCCTATGTCACCTGAACCGTATATTACAACTTCCTTTCCGACCATAAGCCCTTCCATATTTAAAAGCCTTTGAGCCATGCCTGCTGTATACACTCCGGCCGGTCTATAACCGTTTATGGCAACAGCTCCTGCAGTCCTTTCCCTACATCCCATTGCCAAAACAAGGGCCTTAGCCTTTATTTGTATAAGCCCATTTTCCGACATGGCTATAATTTCCTTTTCCGGACTTATTTCTATTACCATAGTATTTAAAATATAGTCTATCTTCAAATCCTGAGCCTCTTTTATAAAGCGGCTCGCATACTCCGGTCCGGCAAGCTCTTCCTTAAATTCATGCAAACCGAACCCGCTATGGATACATTGATTTAATATACCCCCAAGCTCCCTGTCCCTTTCTATTATCAAGATAGAATCTATACCCTCTTTTTTAGCTTCAATTGCCGCTGCAAGTCCTGCCGGACCGCCACCGACAACAACTAAATCATAGCTCTTCATCTTTTCTCCTTTAAGTGTCTATCAACTATTTCTGATCCTGAAATTTCCTTTCTAACTTCAACAGGATCTATGCCCAATTCTCTTGCCAATATCTCAAGCACCCTCGGACCGCAAAAACCACCCTGGCACCTTCCCATACCGGCTCTGACTCTTCTCTTAACGCCGTCTATAGTTACGGCACCTCCCGGTCTTTTTATAGCATCTATAATTTCTCCCTCACTCACAGTTTCACATCGACAAATTATCTTACCATAAGCGGGATTTTCCTCAATCTTTTTAATTTTCTCCTGAATACTAAGTTGAGAAATTTTAGGAATAGCCTTCCTGCTGCCGTCATAATCAGGCTTAAGCTCAGCTTTAAATCCCATACCAAGAAGAATTTCTTCAACATATTCGGCTATAGCAGGTGATGATGCCAGCCCCGGAGACTCAATACCACCAACGTTGATAAATCCTTCCATATGCTTTGACGGATATATCATAAAATCTCCCGTACTCGGCTTGGCTCTGACACCGGTAAACACCCTTATAGTGTTTCTGAAATCCAAACTCGGCATTGTTTTTACAGCCAATTCATCAATTATTTTAAGGGATTCAGCCTGTGTCCTGGTATCTTCAACATCTCCTATCTGTTCTGATGTCGGCCCTACCATAGTATTTCCGTCATATGTTGAAGTAACCAAAACTCCCTTGCCAAGCTCGGTAGGTGTTTGAAATAAAACAGTGCTTATCATACTGTCCTTATTTTTGTCAAACAACCTATATACCCCCTTTGTAGGTATAATGTAATAATCGTCATCCCCTGCCATATTGCTGATTTTATCGGCATTTAGTCCTGCGGCATTTATAAGATATCGAGTTTTAAAGCTTCCCTTATTAGTCAAGACTTCTATTATTTGACCTTCTTTTTTTAAGCCCACAACTTCAGTTTCCGTATATAAGTCCAAACCGTTTTTTATGGCATTTTCTATCATAGCATATGTGTAATTAAAGG
>JAEXBH010000187.1 GCA_023394215.1 Bacillota bacterium
ACATTATACCAATCTTAATATTTTCTTGCAAAAAATTCTACTCTTGTGCTATAATAAAGAGCGTAATTTATGAATTCATATCGAGGAGGTGTGATATGGCAAGAGTTTGCGATATTTGTGGAAAATCAAAAAAAGCCGGTAACAATGTTACTTTCTCTCATAGAGCTATCAAAAGAACTTGGTCTCCTAACTTAAGAACTGTTAGAGCCGTTGTTGATGGTACTACAAGAAGGATCTCTGTATGTACCAGATGTTTAAGATCTGGAAAAGTTCAAAGACCTACTTTTAACTAATATGTGAGTATAAATCGAGCCTAAGCTCGATTTTTTTATTGCCCTTTAACAACAGTAAAAAACCATAATAAACCGTGATGATTTATACAATAAAAATAACTATTTCAAATAATAAATACATTCGAAATAGTTATTCATTGTGATTAATTCAAAATATCAGGACAAGCAATTTATGAAACATCCTAAACAAACTATATACCTGCCATCTTTTTATAATCCATTGCCTTTTTAAGCTCGTCATCTCCAAGAAGCTTTAATTCCCTGTTCGCTTCAAAAAGACTTAAGCCGTTCTCATGTGCATATTTTGCCAATTTTGCTGAATTTTCATATCCTATTATAGGGTTTAGAGCTGTAACTGTCATAAGGGAGTTCTCAAGATTATAGTTTATTCTATCCTCATTTATCTTTATCCCTTCAACTAAATTTCTTCTGAAAGAGTCCATGACATCGGATAACAATTCGATACTGTTTAGAATAGTATAGGCTATCAAAGGCATATAAACATTTAGTTGAAAATTACCCTGACTTGCAGAAAAATCAATCATAGTATCATTTCCGAAAATCCTCGCAGCCACCATGGATAAAGCCTCTACCTGTGTAGGGTTTACCTTTCCGGGCATAATAGAGGAGCCCGGTTCGTTTGAAGGAATTATATATTCCCCTATTCCGGATCTCGGACCTGAAGCCAGCCATCTTATATCGTTACCTATTTTTAAAAGCTCGGTAGCCAAAAGTTTTAATGAATTATGCACGAACTGAACTTCATTTTTACTGGACAAACTAAAATACTTATTCTTTGAAGGACTGAAATTATAGCCTGTAAATTCATTCAAATTTCTTACAAGCTCTTCATCATATCCTTCAAAAGAATTTATGCCAGAGCCCACGGCTGTTCCTCCTATTGCAAGATTTAAAAGATAATCAGTACTTAAGACAATCTCCTCTTTTACCATTTCAAGGCTATACTTCCAAGCAGAAATTTCAGCTCCCACCGATAAAGGAGTCGCATCCTGTAAATGAGTCCTGCCAAGCTTAACTACATCTTTGTATTTATCCTCTTTTTCCCTAAAGCTTTCTATAAGTTTATCCAATACGGGAAGCAGTTTTTCAGATATTTCTCTGTAAGCCGCCAAATGAATTGCACTCGGAAAAACATCATTGGTAGATTGTGATTTATTTACATGGTCATTCGGATGAAGCTTCACTTTATAAATTTTTTTTGCAATAAATGAAATCACCTCGTTAACATTCATATTTGTCTGAGTGCCCGACCCTGTCTGCCATAGGGATAAAGGAAACTGTATATCATACTTTCCTTCCAAAATCTCATCACAGGCTGAGACAATAGCGTCCTTTTCCTCCAAATTTAGCCTGCCTTTACTAAAGTTTGCCAAAGCAGCAGCCCTTTTCAAGCTGCATATAGCATAAATTATCTTTATAGGCATTTTCTCCTTGCCTATATTAAAATTATTTAAAGACCTTTGAGTTTGTGCCATCCACATTTTATCATCTTCTACAAGTACTTCTCCCATAGAATCATATTCTTTTCTCATAAAAAATCCCTTCCCGGTTGCTTATATATTTTCAATAGTATTATAATATATATATATACGAATTTCATTAGCAAAAGGAGTTATGATGGAAAATTTTAGAATAGAATCGGATAGTATAGGAAATAAAGAAGTCCCTGCCGATGCCCTATATGGGGTTCATACCTTAAGAGGGATTGAGAATTTCAATATTACCGGCGAAAATATGCACAAGGAGTTGATTTTCGCTTTAGTTCTTGTTAAAAAAGCATGTGCAATAGCAAACTATGAAGCCGATATACTCGAATTGGATAAGATGAGTGCTATTATTTCAGCCTGTGATGAGGTTTTGGAGGGAAAGCATCTTGAACAGTTTATTGCCGATCCCATCCAAGGAGGCGCCGGGACTACGGCAAATATGGTTGTAAATGAAGTATTGGCAAATCTTGCCGAAGAAAAGCTGGGCGGAAAAAGAGGCGAATATAAGCTTGTACATCCGAATGACCATGTAAACATGGGACAATCAACAAATGATGTCTTCCCAACGGCCGGTAAAATCGCCGCCTTAAGATTGTTACCGAAATTACTTAAGGAACTTCAACTTTTAGTGGATTCTTTAATGCAAAAGGCTATAGAATTTGATTCCGTATTAAAAATGGGAAGGACTCAACTTCAAGATGCCGTACCTATAAGGCTCGGTCAGGAATTTCACGCCTACGGATCAGTATTGTCAAGGGACTTAAAAAGAATTGAGCATGCAGCTAAATCCCTACTTTCAATAAATCTCGGTGCATCCGCAATAGGAACCGGTATAAATGTAGATTTAAAATACTTTGATGTAATAATCCCGATTTTGTCAAAAATTACAGGCTTGGTTCTTGTCAGACCTAAGGATTTGATTGATGAAACAAATAATTTAGATTCTTTATCGGAACTTTCTTCAGCATTAAAGGTAAACGCCATAAATTTATCTAAAATCAGCAATGACTTGAGGCTTCTGTCTTCAGGTCCCAAAACAATGGTTGGAGACATAAATTTACCACCAAGACAAAACGGCTCATCAATTATGCCGGGCAAGGTTAATCCTGTTATTCCGGAAGTTGTCACCCAAGTTGCATATAAGGTTATAGGAAATGACGTAACCATTACCATGGCATGCGAAGCCGGTCAATTGGAGCTTAATGCCTTTGAACCTGTAGTTTTTTATTCCCTATATCAATCCATTGATATGTTGGCAAATGCCATGAATACACTAAGGGTAAACTGTATTGATGACATCACCGCCAATACAAAAAAACTTGATAGGGATATGGCAATAAGCATAGGTGTCGTAACAGCCTTAGTACCCCACTTAGGCTACAAACTTGCCGCCGACATAGCAAAAGAAGCCCTGTCTAAGGGACTTAAGGTAAGAGATATAGTCAGAGAAAGAGGTCTTTTATCAGAAGAGGAACTTGAAGAAATCCTTGATCCTAAGGCCATGACCCAACCCGGTATAGTAGGTAGACACCTACTTATCAAAAAGAAGAAGTTTTAATTATTAATAAAAAAGTCCCGGAAAAATTGAACCGACCTGCTTAAAATTTGATTTTCAGATCAAACTTTTTTGAGTCAGTTCAGTCACGCCGGGGCTTTTATGTATATCATTTAAGATTTTCCTGTCAAAAGAAAACCGCTCGTAACTGCTGTAAGAGGCGCTACCGTTACCAGGCCAAAAGAACCTATAACCGTATGTATAATCTCCGCTGCAACATACTTATAATTAAGCATCAGATTTACAGGAGTTCCCTGTGCCATAAAAACCATTAAAAGTGCTATAAAACTTCCTGAATATGCAAGTAACAATGTAGTAGTTGTAGAACCGCAAGCCGCCCTTCCGACAGATAAACCTGAACTTATAGCCTCTTTAATACTTATATCGGGTTTATTTTCAACAACCTCATTAACAGCTGAGCAGATGTCCACAGAAAGATCCATAACAGCCCCTGAAGATCCCAAAAATATGGAAGCTATAAATATTTTTGTTAAATCAAGATGTTGATAACCCGCATATAAAAGACTTTCACTCGATTCCATCACAGCTCCATGCAG
>JAEXBH010000188.1 GCA_023394215.1 Bacillota bacterium
TTATTTAATGTTTTTAATTTTTTTCAACACTTAATATAAGGAATACAAATGATAAATATCAGTACGGAAAAGTTTAACGGACCCTTCGACGTCCTTTTAGATTTAATAGAAAAATCAAAAATTAATATATATGATATACAAATATCGGATATTACAAACAAATATATTGAAACTATACGTACTATGGATATAGCCACTGAAGAAATTGCCGATTTTATATTAATAGCAACCCAACTTCTATATTTAAAAACAAAGTCACTTGTCCAAGATACGCTTGAAGATGATGAACCTGAAGATATAGATGATGAAAATATAAGTAAGGAAGAGCTTATAAGAAGGCTTGTAGAATATAAAAAAATAAAGGGAATTTTATCAGTACTGAAGGAATTGGAGCTTGAGGGAAGAAAACAATTTACCAAACTTCAAGAAGACCTGTCCATTTATCGTAAAACAAAAGAGGATGACCTAAGCTTTGAAAGCAATATATTAAAGGAAAGTTTAGAAAAGCTTATAAGCAAAAATCTAAGAAAAGAAGAATTCAAGGTTGATAAGATTCTTAATGTAGAAGAATATTCCACCGAAGAGTATAAAGAAGATATAAAGCTTAAGATTATAAAAAAGAGAATCCTGTCTATAAGTAAAATGCTTAAAAAGGTGAAAAGTAAGGCTCAGGCAATAGTTATTTTTCTTTCAGTTTTGGAACTGTCAAGAAGAAATAACTTAACCATAGAACAAGATGAAAATACTAAAGAAATAGTTGTTAAATTAAAGGAGGACTTGGCAAATGCCGGACAATAGGGAGATAAAATCCATAATAGAGTCAATTTTATTTGTTTGGGCTGAACCCATACATTACAGTGAACTTGCCAAGATACTTGAGCTTGATAAGAAAGAGCTTCTATCTTTAGTAAATGAGATGAAGGATGAAGCAGACCATTATAGAAGGGGTATAGTAATAAATATATTTGATAATTATATACAAATGGCTACAAGAAAAGACCATGAACCGTATATATCAAAACTTGTAAAAAATTCAAAAAAGATACTGTCAAATTCTGCAATGGAAACCTTGGCAATTATAGCATATAAACAGCCGGTGACAAAGGTTGAAATAGATAATATAAGGGGGGTAAAGTCCTATTCATCTGTAGAAAATCTCCTTGCAAGAGGACTTATAGAAGAAGTCGGAAGACTTGATAAAATAGGTAAACCTATCCTTTACGGTACTACGATTGAATTTTTAAGAGCCTTTAATATATCGTCTCTAAAAGAACTTCCAAGTATCGAAAACCTTTCTGAGCTTGATATTTTTGAAAATGATGAGAATTAATAAATATATAGCCTCTTGCGGTCTAAGCTCCAGAAGAGGGGCTGAAAAATTGATTAATGACGGCAGAATCAGCATAAATGGCTCTATTTTACATGATTTGTCATATAATGTTAAAGAAAATGATCTTGTATGTCTTGATAACAAACCTATAAATATAGAAGATATTAAACTATACCTTATATTAAATAAACCTGTCGGTTATACGTCGACAAATAAAGATAAGTATGCAAAAAAAACTATTTTTGAGCTTATCGATCTTCCTCAAAGGCTTTTTTCAATAGGACGTTTGGACAAAGACAGTAGGGGACTTATTATACTTACAAATGACGGAGATATTTACAACAAGATAATGCATCCCGGTAGAAAAATATCTAAAAATTATATAGTAGAAATTGATAAGGATTTTTATATTAGTCATAAAAATATTTTTGAAACAGGTATTGATATCGGTGGTTATATTACAAAACCTTGTAGACTTGAAATTATTGATAAAAGGAAATTATCGGTATTTATTCATGAGGGTAAAAAAAGACAAATAAGATTGATGTTTAATAAACTGGGTTATAAAGTCCTTGATCTTAACAGAGTTTCTATAGGAGATATTGCTTTAGGAAATCTCAAAATAGGGCAATATAGGAATCTTACAAACAAAGAATTGGAATATATAAAAAATTTAGGATAATATGAATATAGGAATAGTCGGTGCCGGAGCCAGCGGTTTAATGGCTGCATATTCGGCATCTTTAAATAAAAATGTAAATGTATATCTGCTTGAAAAAAATGAAAAAATAGGAAAAAAAATATACATCACAGGTAAGGGAAGATGTAATATAACAAATGCCAAAGATATAGAAGATTTTATGAAGTACATAGTGAGAAACAGAAATTTTCTATATAGTTCAATCTATACCTTCAGCAACGAACAGATGATTTCTTTGCTTGAAAAGAATGGACTTAGAACAAAAGTTGAAAGGGGAGACAGGGTTTTTCCGCAATCGGATAAATCTTCCGATGTTATAAAAACTTTATCAAAGCTTATAGATAAAGAAAATATACAGCTTAAACTCAACACGGAAGTAAAAACAATAAAGAAAAATACCTCTTCCTTTGTCGTATCAACAAATAAAGAAGATTTTTATTTTGATAAACTCATAATAGCTACGGGAGGACTTTCTTATCAGTCCACAGGATCTACCGGCGACGGTTATAAGTTTGCCGAGTCCTTAGGACATAATATAATTGAGCAAAAACCGGCACTTGTTCCAATCCTTCTTGAGGATAATTGGATAAAGAATTTACAGGGTGTAAGTTTAATTAATGTAGAATTGAAAGCTAAGGTTAACGGCAAGAATAAATTTAAAGAATTTGGAGAAATTCTTTTTACAAATAACGGGATTTCCGGACCGATATCACTTAAAATGTCCTCTTATCTAAACAGAATTGT
>JAEXBH010000058.1 GCA_023394215.1 Bacillota bacterium
ATCTTTTAGGGACATTATTAGCCTTACTAATAGTTTTTGGAGTTATTAGAAATGAAGAAGTCGTGGCTGCATCGGATTCTACAGGTAAAGGTTGGATAATGGAAAGCGGTCAATGGAAATATATAAAGGCAGACGGCAGTTTTGCCAAGAGTGAATGGTTATGGTTGCCGGTTGAGGGAAAAAGCGGAGTATATAATTATAAGTTTTTTAACTCAACAGGTGTAAATATAGATCAATTTTATAAGGAAAATATCAACGGTCAGGAAAAAAGCTATCTTTCACAAGCGGGTCCTGGTACAGAGTACTATAGAGGTTGGTGGACAAATCCTGAGAACGGATTGGTTTACTATTTTAGGACAACAAGTGGTAGTAGAGTAGAGGGAAGGCAGTATGTAGACGGCAGTTGGAGATATTTTAGATTGGGGTCGGGCTCACAGGCCTTTGGCTGGCAATGTATAGATTTTTCATACTGGGCCTATTTTAATGAAAAAGATGGAAGTCAAATTATTGGACAGTGGGCTTGGTTACAATTGGATGATGGTCAGTACAACTGGAAATATTTTGATGCAAACGGTAAAAATATAGATCAATTCAGAAAAGAAGCGGCAGGAGTTTGGCTATCACAAGTAGGACCGCAAAAATCTTACTATAAGGGTTGGTGGACAGATCCTGAAAATGAACAAAAGTATTATTTCAGAATGACAAGTGGAAGCCGAGTTGAAGGAAGACAATGTATAGATGGAGAATGGTACTATTTTAGAGTCGGTTCCGGGACCCAAGCTTTTGGTAAGCAGGCAGTGAACGGTGTATGGAAGTATTACGATGATAAAACCGGAGTTGAAATAGATGAAGGGCTCGGTTCAGCAGGTGACGGAAGTTCTAACGGAGGTTATCCTAAGCTTTTATCAAGTTCTGAAATAACCTACAATTATGATACTGGCTGGTATTATCCTTGGGGACAATGTACTTGGGGTGTTAAGGTATTGGCTCCTTGGGCGAGAAACTATTGGGGGAATGCTTATAGTTGGGCATCCAGAGCTGCAGCGGACGGTTTTAGGACCGGGACGGTACCTGAAGTAGGTTCGATTATCTGTTGGTCAGGTGGGCATGTTGCCTATGTAATAGGTGTAGAATCTCCTACAAGCATACAGGTATTGGAAGCAAATTATAATTGGAATCCTAATATAGCAAATTATCGTGGTTGGTTCAATCCATTAGGTATTCAGGGTTCAGTAACATATATATATCCAAATAAATAGTATAAATTTAGGGATTTCTAAGCTTTAAAGCAGTGCTTGGAAATCTCTTTTTTGTAGGCTTGGGAAATTTGTGCTAAAATCTTAAATAATACATTCGATATATGGAGGAGTCATGATAAAGGAAAAATTGGTGAAAGCCTATGAGGACATTAGGAAGAAGACGGATTTTGTGCCTGAACTGGCTATTGTTTTGGGGTCAGGCTTGGGAGGGCTGGCAGATATGGTTGAAATAGAAAAGGAAATCTCTTATAGGGATATAGAGGGTTTTCCTATTTCTACAGCACCCGGTCATAAGGGAAGATATATATTTACTACAATAGCGGGTGTTAAGACTGTTATAATGCAGGGGAGAGTTCATATGTATGAAGGATATGAAGCCTCTGATGTGGTTTTACCTATAAGACTTATGGGACTTATGGGGGCAAGGCGGATAATTCTTACAAATGCAGCAGGCTCTGTAAATAGGGATTTTAAAATTGGTGATCTTATGGTAATAAGGGATCAAATAAGTCAGTTTGTGAGATCGCCTTTGATTGGTGAAAATCTTGGAGACTTGGGAGTAAGGTTTCCCGATATGAGTCAAATATATTGCAGAGATTTATCGGAAAAAATTGAAGAAATAGGAAAAATGAAAAACTACCCTATGCGTAGGGGGACTTATTTACAATTTTCGGGTCCGCAGTATGAAAGCCCTGCGGAAATAAGGATGGCAGGCCTGCTTGGGGCTGATGCGGTAGGTATGTCAACTGCTATTGAAGCCGTAGCTGCAAGGCATATGGGCATGGAAGTATGCGGGGTCAGTTTGATTTCAAATATGGCAGCGGGCTTATCCGACCAGTTGCTTAGTGAAGAAGAAGTTATAGAAGCGGGTCAAAGGGCCTCATCATATTTCGTAGATTTAGTTATGGAATTTATTAAAGAATTAAAAGGATAAATTATGGAAGATGTAGTTTACAATGATGGACAGAGAGAGGCTATAACTACGGTTGAGGGGCCTGTACTTATAATTGCGGGACCGGGTACCGGAAAGACTTTTACTCTTGTGGAAAGGGTAATTTATATGATTGACAAACTTAATATAGAGCCGTCAAGCATCATGGTATCTACATTTACCAACAAGGCTGCCTTGGAGCTTTTGGATAGACTTTCCTTTAAATTTCAGGAGAGGGGTATAAAAAAAGATGTAAATGATATGGTGCTGGGGAATTTCCACAGCATATGCAGACAAATTTTAGATAAGTATTTGGATTTCAGCCCCTTGAAAAGGGGCTATAGGCAAATAGATGATGTCGAGTCGAAATATCTTATATACAGAAATCTGAGAGGATTTAGAGCTATACCGGGTTATGATAAACTTATCGGTAACAGAAATGAAGTAGCCACTATAGAGAAGATTGTTAAGAATGTTGGAGAATACGGGATTTTGGAAAGAAAATCTCATGATTCATATAAAAAGAGTTTTTTCGATGTAGTAAATTTTTACGAAGGCCTTCTTGGAAAAGCTAATTTAGTGGATTTTCCCAGGATATTATTTTACGTATATAAGATGCTTGTGGATTATCCTGAGATAAGAGATGAGCTTAGGAGTCGGATTAACTATATAATGATTGATGAATATCAGGATACAAATGATGTTCAGGAAAAAATAATAAGACTTCTTTTGAATGATAACATGAATTTGTGTGTAGTGGGGGATGATGACCAGGGGCTTTACAGGTTCAGGGGAGCAAGCGTAAGAAATATAATAGAATTCCCCGAAAGATATGAAGGCACGAGGGTTATATATTTAGATAAGAATTACAGGTCCAATCAGTCTATTGTGAAGTTTTATTCCGATTTCATGCAGGAAATGGAAGCGGGGCAAAAAGGACGCTACAGATACAGCAAGAAACTTTATTCGTCCAAGCAAAGTGGGGACAAGAGGGTGCTTAAGCTTTTATCAAGGGATGAAGAGAAATGGCATGAAGATTTACTTAAGACCTTGAGAGATTTGAAAGATAAGGGGGTTATAAATAATTTTAACGAGATAGCTTTTCTTTTTTCTTCGATAAATGATGTTAGGGCAATAAGATTGGCATCTTTTTTCAAGAAAAACGGTATAGGTATATACAGGCCAAAGACGTCAAGGCTTCTAAGCAGACAGGAGATAAGAAAGTTTATAGGAGCTATTTACGCAATCTTTAAGAAACCGTTTGAAGGTAAATTTCCTTATGTTGATCCGGATACAAGGGACTTTTTGAAAAGTTCATATGAACTTTTTTATCGGGACTGCATAAAAAATGCAGACTTGGAAGATTTTGTAAAGAGGATGGCAACTTATATAGGAGGTAAAAATTTTTCTCTTAATCTTTTTGATATAGCCTACAGGTTATTTGCCTATGAGCCGTTTTTTACTTACTTACATGATGAGGGAGTTGCCAAGAATATATCAAGGTTTTTGGAGCTTATTTATTCGTTTTCCTATATGAATCAAATACATAGGATAGATGAAAATAATTTGCTTAAATTTGTTGAAAGATTTTTTATAGATTATATAGCTTTTATAAAGAGTGAAAATATAGCGGAGTTTGAAGAAGATGTGAGTCTGCCCGATAAGGACAGTATATCTTTTTTGACTATTCATGCTTCAAAAGGGATGGAGTATCCGCTTGTCTTTATGGCTTCCATGTGGGACAAAATTTATAAGCCTTATAAGAAGGGTTTGAGTAACTTGGAAGAGATTTTTAAAGACTTGGTACAAAGAGAGAGTTTTGAGCCGGAAGATTTATTTGAGAGATTTGATTTTTACAGAAAATATTACACGGGATTTTCCAGGGCAAAGGAACTTTTAATACTTACATCCTTTGAAAATGCTCCAATATCAAAGGAGCTGAGCGGGACATTCAATTTGTTGGATGATTTTAATTTTGAAAATCTTTCTATCAAGGCTGAAGAAGTTAAAGAATTTAAGCTTAAGGAAATTTATTCCTATACGGTAGATATAAGCCCGTACAGGGCATGTCCGAGAGCCTTTTATTATTTTAGAAAGTTGAGATTTACTCAAGCCAATAAAAAGGCCTTGGCTTATGGGCTTATGGTCCATGAAACAATAGAAAAGATAAATGAGGAAAGGATAAGGGGTAGTGTTCCCGACACTTCCAAACTCAAAACTTTTTTGTTTGAAAATGCCAGAAATAAGTATTTACAGGGCTTTATAGATTTGACTGTACAGGATATAGAGGAGGCGTGGCAGGAGATTAAACTTTATCTTGAAAAACTTGAGGATTTCGGAGAGCCTATTTGTACAGAGCAGTCAATAAAATTATCTTTTGATGATTATATGTTGGGAGGTAATGTAGACTATATTTTCAAAGATAAAGAAGGCTTGCATATATTGGATTTTAAGACGGGGACGCCGCCGGATGAGGAAGGTAAACACTCGGGACTTGATAAGTATTATAGGCAGATAAATTTATATGCTTATCTTTATGAGCTTAGCAGAAACGAAAAAGTTGATAAAGTGGATTTGTATTTTACAAATCTTAAAGCAAAAGGAGAAATCTTATCTTTTGAAGTAAACGAAGATACGCTTATGGAAACTATGGTTGAAATAAGCGATACTGTAAAAAAGATGGAGGAAGACAGCAGGACTTTGAATTTTGAGAAAACTGATAATGTTGATACTTGTAGAAC
>JAEXBH010000062.1 GCA_023394215.1 Bacillota bacterium
CCCTGAAACCGATCCTCCTTGAAAATGAGTACCCTTAGCCCTGTAAAAAATCCCTTTAAGAAACAAAACACTGATTAACACAAAGGCTATGGCTATGAAAGCAAGATGTACCGGATTTGAAATTATCTTGTTTATTACCTTTTTACCGGTCCATAAAAGACTAAGCTTGGGCGTAATCAACAAATAACCTACAAACAAAGCATTTACAGCCGTCAGAAAAACGGCTCCGGCAGACACATCCTTGGCCTTTTTAGCCAATATATGATATTTTCCCCTGGTTGCCAGATCAGTCACAGCCTCTATGGCTGTATTGAATATTTCCGCAACCAGGACAAGTATTATAGATATTGTCAAAAGAGCCATTTCTATCTTGGTAAAATCCAAAAATAAGCACAGTATAATAACAGCTATACCCACAAGCATATGTATTCTCATATTTTTTTCCAAACTTACGGAGTCGACCAATCCGTTAATGGCATTATTAAAGGAATCGGTCAAACTGCTGTTATGATAAAATTTTGTATCTTCGGGTATATCGCTTATACCGTTTATATTTTCTTCTTCATTTCTGGTTTTTTTATACTTCATTTTTAAATATTCCCAATTCTTTCATAACCTCTTTTTCAAGACTTCTCATCTCTTTTCTTTCTTCATTATCCATATGGTCATAACCGAGAAGATGAAGAATTGAATGCACGGTAAGATAAACTATCTCTCTTTTTTCACTATGCCCGAAATCCTCCGCCTGTTCTCTTGCTCTGTCAAGACATATGATAACATCTCCCAAAAGTCCGAAAGCAGGTATAGCCCCCCTCTCGTAAAGTGGAAAGCTCAAAACATCGGTTACGGCATCCTTGCCCCTATATTCCTTGTTTAAGCTCCTTATTTCATCCCGATCCACAAGGGAAAATGACACCTCATAATCAGTCCCGTATCCTGCCGTCTTCAAGCTGCAAACTACAGCCCTTTCAAGTTCTTTCTCGTCCTCTTCGGTAAGGTCGAAATCATCTGTTCTTATGTCTATCAGTATCTCCATTAGTCTTTTCCTTACTTTCATATGCCTCATAGGCATCTATAATCCTCTGTACAAGAGGATGTCTCACAACGTCATTTCTGTCAAGATCAATAAACTCTATACCCTTTACATCCTTAAGTATCTTTCTTATGATTACAAGTCCGCTCTTTTTTCCGCTCGGCAAATCCAATTGGGTAATATCTCCGGTTATAATTGCCTTTGAGCCGTAACCAAGCCTTGTCAGAAACATTTTCATTTGCTCACCGGTTGTATTTTGCGCCTCATCAAGAACTATATAAGAATTATCCAGAGTACGTCCCCTCATATATGCCAAAGGCGCCACCTCTATAATTCCCTTTTCCATAAGTTTCTGATAAGTTTCCGCTCCCATTATCTCAAACAAGGCATCATAAAGGGGTCTCAAATAAGGATCTATCTTTTCCTTCAAATCTCCCGGTAAAAATCCCAAACTTTCTCCGGCCTCTACAGCAGGTCTCGTAAGTATAATCCTTGAAACCTCCTTATTTTTAAAGGCTTCTATAGCCATGGCCATAGCAAGATAAGTCTTACCCGTACCCGCAGGTCCGATTCCAAAAACTATACCGTTTTTTCTTATAGAGTCTATATATTTTTTTTGCCCTATAGTTTTAGGCCTAAGGGGTTTACCCTGATAAGTTGTCACTATTACATCATCAAGATAGGTTCTTATGGAGTCACTGTTGTTTTTCTTTTCCATATCTATGGCATAACGTACTTCTTCCTGACTCAAGCTCTTGTTTTTGCCCGCCATTTCAAGAAGAATATCAAGTAAATGTGTGACAACGGCAAGCAAATCTTCATGCCCTCTAAGCATAAGCCCTCCCTGAGCCGGCTTAATCCTTACATCAAACTCCTTTTCAATGAGTTTAATATTACAATCCAAGCTTCCGAACAATATTTCCAATATTTCACTTTTATTAAATTCATATAATAAATCTTTAATGTCCATCAACTCCTTAGTCTTTTCTAAATTATTATTATACCATATTAACGGCTCCATTTCCTAATTTAATATAAGAAAAAGGAAGCCCGTAAAAGCAAGAACTCTTTAAAATCCCTCCTTATATATAAGGCTCCCTACACTCCTAAATTCTTCTGTTTCTTCTCTCAAATATCACGCTATGGACAAAAGCCCGTCTTGCCTTTTGCCTGTCTCTCAAGTCTGCCGCCAAATCAAATTTCCCTATCTCTCCCGCTTCAATAGGACCGAGCACTTCAAGTTCCACATTTTCTGCTTGAACTTCCTTATAAGTCTTTTTTTCGGGACTATACTTTTCCTTCTTGTATTCGACTTCAAGCTCATTATCAACAAGAGTTCTGTAGACTCCATCCTTGGACTTTTCCCTTTGCTCCGCCATCGAAGGGCGCTTTCTCAACCTGCTTAATTCTTTCAACCGATTTATATCGTCCCGGCTATAAGAATTTGAAGTCTTTCCTCTACCTGAAGGATTTCCTTTAGGATTTTTATTTGAATTTATCGGCTGCTTTTGCTTGGCAAGCTCCGCCTTAAACTCATTAGAAAACGATTCTAAGGCATCAAATAAATCAAACATTTTATCACTTCCTATTTATCTTGACTTAGGTTTTGACTATCACCGTTGGCAATGTTCTTTCTCATTTCAGTATCTGCCATTATATTTTGCATATTATAATAGTCCATAACACCGATTTTCCCGTTCTTAAGAGCTTCAGCCAAAGCTAAAGGTACTTGTGATTCGGCTTCTACTACCTTAGCCTTCATCCTTCTTACTTCAGCAACCATTTCCTGTTCACTCGCAACAGCCATAGCTCTTCTTTCTTCCGCCTTTGCTTGGGCAATCTTCTTATCGGCTTCAGCTTGGTCTGTTTGAAGTTTCGCACCGACGTTTCTTCCTACATCCACATCGGCTATATCTATAGATAAAATTTCAAATGCAGTACCAGCATCAAGCCCCTTGTCCAAAACTGTCCTTGAAATAAGATCTGGATTTTCCAAAACTTGTTTATGACTGGCTGCAGAACCTACTGTCGTTACTATACCTTCACCTACTCTGGCTATGATAGTTTCTTCGCCTGCTCCTCCGACCAATCTGTCAATATTCGCCCTCACTGTAACTTTTGCTACTGCCTTTACTTCTATACCGTCCATCGCAACAGCCGCTATAACAGGAGTTTCAATTACCTTAGGATTTACAGATACTTGAACAGCTTCAAATACATTTCTTCCCGCCAAGTCTATGGCAGCTGCCTGTTCAAATTCAAGATCTATATTTGCCCTTTGAGCCGCAATCAAGGCATCTACTACAACATTTACGTTACCGCCTGCCAAATAATGGGCTTCCAAATCATTTATATTCAAAGAAATCCCACCCTTTGTAGCCTTAATCATAGGGTTTATAATTCTTGACGGCACTACTCTCCTAAGCCTCATACCTATAAGAGTTCCCAAACCTACCTTTACCCCTGAGAAGAAGGCCGTAATCCATAAGCCCACAGGTATAAAAGTGAAAAACAAAGATAGGGCTATTATTATAAGAATAATAGTTATTCCCCATGAGGCAAAGCCTGCTACCATTAACTGTACATTTCCTAACATACATCCTCCTAAATTCTTTTACAATATATTGTACTTCCTTCAATCTTGTCCACGACAATATTTTCACCCGCTTCTATGTACTCTCCATAGGATATGGCATCGT
>JAEXBH010000069.1 GCA_023394215.1 Bacillota bacterium
TCTTTAAGGATGATACTATGGCTATAATTATTGCCAAGTTTACAGACTGCTCGCTAAGTTTCAACCCCCCTGTAGTCTTTAAGATAACATTTTTATCATAAAGGCTGAAACCTGCCCTTTCCTCCAATATGGAAATTAAAGTATTCAGCTGATCCTTTTTCAAACTATCCCCAATTCTTACCGGATATGGAGTGAAAGACCTCGATACCAAGCTTTCAACCTCTACAGCTATGACTCTCGAACCTTCTTTTATCACCGATACGGCTGCACCCTCAACAGGATTTTTTCTTGGCGTAAGGAAAAATTCAAAAGGGTTTTCGACTTCCTTGAGCCCCCCTTCATCCATATTAAAAAGGCCTATCTCTCCGGTATAACCGAACCTGTTTTTACTTGTTCTCAAAACTCTGAGTTGAGAGTCTCCGTCAGCCTCAAGATATAAGACCGTATCTACCAAATGCTCCAAAGTCATAAGTCCCGCCATCTGATCGGATTTTGTCATATGTCCGACCATAATGGCAGCTCTCGGCTTTTCCGGGTTTTTACATATGTCCGCCAAAGCATTTGCACACTCTACAGTTTGAGTCGGAGATCCCGGTCTTTGGCTGTATTCTGCAAGCCCCATGGTCTGCACTGAATCCAAAAATATTATTTGAGGATCCAATCTTTTAATCTCCTTTATAGCAAGATCCATAGAATTGGTTGCTAAAAGATATATTTCCTTAGGGATTTCCTTCATTATCCTAAGAGCTCTTTGTTTTATCTGAGAATTCGATTCTTCCCCGGAAATATATATAACCCTATGCCCCCTAAGGGCAATACTTTCCGCTAAACCCAAAAGCAAAGTCGATTTACCTATACCGGGTCTGGCGGCAAGTATACTGAAGCTGTCTCTTACGAGCCCCCCACCTATAGTTCTGTCAAATTCATCAACCCCCGTCAAAATTCTTTGGGAAATGTCAGACTCCACCTCTATAAGCCTTTTAGCTTCCCTGCTTTCCGAAACTTTCCCCCTTAAGTCGGCTTTTTTATCCACCTCTTCCACAACCTCAAGAAGAGAATTCCAAGCTCCGCAGGACGGACACTTACCGGACCATGTAATATGAGCTTCCCCACAAGACTCACACCTATAAATTTTCTTTAACTTCATAGGCTAACCCTTAATCTTCTGATTTATATAGACTTGGCCGTTTCTCATACCCAAGGAAATCTTCTCACCCTTTCCTATTTGTCCATCAAGAATAGCTGTAGCTATCAAATCTTCTATCTCGGTTTTTATAGCCCTCTCAAGCGGTCTTGCCCCATAGTTTTCGTCAAAGCCCTTTTGAGCTATATATTCCGCCAACTTGTCGGAATACTTTGCAGCATAGCCCATTTCTTCTATCCTGCCCATAAGTTCGTCAAGCTTTAACCTTACTATTTGTTTTATTTCTTCCATTTCTAATTTATTAAAAACTATTATGTCATCAATTCTGTTCAGAAACTCCGGCTTAAATAAGTTTTTAAGAGCTTCATTTACTATATTCTTAATATTTTCAAAATCATCCGCCTTTTTACTTCCGACATCTGAAAATCCTAACTTTCTCTTGTTGGAAAGTAGGGAAGCCCCTGCATTTGAGGTCATGATTATTATGGTATTTTTAAAATCCACCTCAGTGCCTTGACTGTCCGTCAACCTACCCTCATCAAGGATTTGAAGCAAAATATTGAAAACATCCGGATGGGCCTTCTCAATTTCATCAAATAATATCACGGAATAAGGCTTTGACCTCACGGCATCGGTAAGTTGTCCGCCTTCATCATAACCTACATATCCCGGCGGAGAGCCTATAAGCTTGGATACGGTATGCTTTTCCATATATTCACTCATATCTATCCTTATCAGGTTATCCTTGTTATCAAACAATTCTTCAGCTATGGACTTGGCTAAATAAGTCTTTCCTACACCGGTCGGTCCCACAAATATAAAAGTACCTATAGGCTTATCAGGTCCCTTTAAGCCTACTCTTGCCCTCTTAATAGCTTTTGAAACCTTTTCTACCGCCATATCTTGACCTATTATCACTTCCTTAAGCTTTTTATCAAGATCTCTGTATTTTTCATTTTCAGCCTTTGTCATCTGTGTCACAGGCACCTTAGCCCAATCTGAAACAATCTTTCTTATTTGATCCACATCTATACTTGTCTCAAAGCTGTCTTTTTCATTCTCAGCCTGTCTGAATTCATCAAGTTCATTTTCAAGGCTGACAATCCTGTCCCTTACAAAAGCAGCCTTTTCAAAATTTTGTGTATTTACGGCAACATTCTTTTCTTCCGATAAAGAATTTATTTCTTCCATAAGTTTAAGCTCTTTTTCCGGTATTTTATAAGTATGAACCTTTAATTTTGAAGCCGCCTCATCAATTACATCTATGGCCTTATCAGGCAAAAATCTATCTATCAAATACCTGTCCGAAAGCCTTACAGCTTCTTCTATGACTTGATCGGAAATCTTTATCCTATGATATTTTTCATAGTTGCTTTTGATTCCCTTTATAATCTCTATAG
>JAEXBH010000075.1 GCA_023394215.1 Bacillota bacterium
GGTTATGACCGATATAGTGGAAAAAAGGTTGAAAGCTATAAAGGACTTTAACGAACTTGGTTCAGGATACAAGATTGCCATGAGGGATCTTGAGCTTAGAGGTGCAGGCAATATGCTTGGAGAATCGCAAAGTGGCCATATAGAATCTATAGGATATGATCTTTATGTCAGGATGTTGAAGGATGCCATAGACTCGGTTAAGGGTATAAAACCAAAGGAAAGTTTTGAAGTCAAGATTGATTTTCAAATTTCCGCATATTTGCCGGATAAGTATATTCAGGAAGCCAATGAAAAAATTAATATGTATAAGAAGATATCATATATAAGTAATAAAGAAGAGTATTATGACGTTATAGATGAGATTACGGATAGGTACGGAAGTATACCTAAACCAGTGCAAAATATAGTCGATATAGCTCTTATTAAGGCGTATATGATAGAAGCCGGGATAGGAAAGGCTCTTCAGCTTGATGAGGAAGTTGTCCTTGAGTGTGCAGATTTTAATAATATTAAGATAAAGGATTTGGAAGTATTGGCCCAAACCTATGACGGATATTTGAGATTTGATCTTAGACAGGCTCCAAAAATTTATATTAAGAATGATAAGAGATTTTTAAGCAATATGATATCTCTTTTGGAGACCGTCCTAAAAATTATCGGAGGGAAAAATGAGGAAAAATAAAATAATAGCATTATCTTTAGCGTCGGCAATACTGTTGTCGGCATGTTCAAGCAAGGACGCATCAGGACTTAGGGCCAACACAAGTGCTTATATGACCATTGACGGTAAGGCGGTTTCAAATAAGGATTTTTACAAACAATTTGATTTCTATACCAAGGTTTATTCAATAAGTAGGGGAATTACAAAGAATGTACAAAATCTTTTCCTTAGAAATTATGTTATAGACAGGGATATTACAAATAACAAGATAGAGATTTCTGAGGATGACAAGAAAAAGGCCGTAGAAGAAGCGGTTCAAAATATAGGCGGCCAAGCAAATTATGAGAATTACTTAAAGATATTGGCAACAAGTAAAGAAGATTTTGAAGCAAATATCTTGGCTGACCTTAAATTCAAAAAGCATCAAGAATGGTATACAAACACAAACAAGGCTAAAGATGAAGAAGTATCAAAATATTATGAAGAGAATAAGGCTTCTTTGGAATATGTAAGTGCCAAGCATATACTTGTAGAGGATGAAGCCAAGGCGAATGAAGTCGTGGCTAAGCTTAAGGCGGGGGAAGATTTTAAGAAGGTTTCAGACCAATATTCTACAGATCAGGCGGCAAAGGCCAACGGTGGTGAACTTGGTAAGGTTACAAGCCAAGGATTTGATGCGGATTTCGTAAAAGCTGCTTTTGCTCTTAAGATAGGAGAGGTTTCCGAGCCTATTAAGACCCAATTCGGATATCATATAGTAGTTATTAGCGAAAAGAAGGTCGGAAAGGAAGCGCTTAGTGGAGAAATTAATACTGCTTTGGGACAAAATAAGTATTTTACCTATTTAAACCAAGAAATCTCCAAGTTGGAAGTGAAAAATTTTGATCCTGACGGTAAGGAAGTGACAAATAAAGCACAAGTCTCTCCTTCTAAATAATAAATATTATAAAGCAGAAAAAAAAGAGGCTTAAAAGGCTATAAATAGCTTGATTATAGGCGGTTTTATGGTATAATGGAACTACAGTTGCTAAGAAACTGAATTTATAGGAGGAATTTATGAACAAATCAGAATTAATCGCGAATATCGCTGAAAAGAGCGGATTAAGCAAGGTTGAATCTACAAAAGCCTTAGACGCATTTTTATCAACAGTTGAAGAAGCTTTAGTAAAGGGTGACAAGGTACAATTAGTTGGATTTGGTACTTTCGAAGTTAGAGAAAGAAAAGCAAGAGAAGGTAGAAACCCAAGAAATCCGGAAGAAAAGATTCAAATCCCTGCAGCAAGTGCTCCAGTATTCAAGGCTGGTAAGTCACTTAAAGAAGCAGTTAATAAATAAGAATACTTATGTTGGGAGACTTTGGTCTCCCTTTTTTGTACCAAATACCTTGAAGGCTTTTAATATAACGGATAATTTTATATAATCAAGGTAACAGAATAATTAATTTGGAGGACTTATGATATTAGTTGTCGATTTTGGAGGACAATACAATCAACTAATAGCTCGAAGGGTAAGGGAGCAAAATGTATATTGCGAAGTGGTATCCTTCAAGAAAGCTTTAGAAGCGATTAAGGAAAAAAAACCTGCCGGCATAATTTTTACCGGGGGGCCGAATTCAGTATATGAAGAAAATTCACCTAAAATAGAAAAAGAAATATTCAGTTTGGGTATACCGGTACTTGGACTATGTTACGGTATGCAGCTTATGGCTCATACCTTGGGAGGCAAGGTGGAGTCGGCTGACCAAAGAGAATTTGGTAAGACTCAACTTATAGCAAGCGATTCATCGGTATTTAAAGATATCCCGATGAATTCAACAGTCTGGATGAGTCATGTGGATAGGGTAGTTAGCTTACCTCAAGGTTTCAAGACCATAGCTCATACCGACAATTGTCCTATAGCGGCAATGGAAGACAAAGAAAGAAACCTATATGCCTTCCAATATCACCCTGAAGTAAATCATTCGGAATATGGCTCACAAATGCTAAAAAACTTTCTTATAGAAGTTTGCCATGAGGATCAAGACTGGACCATGGAAAACTATGCAAAGATTGCCATAGAGGAAGTAAGAAATAAAGTCGGCGACGGCAAGGTCCTACTTGCCTTGTCAGGCGGGGTAGACTCCTCGGTAGTTGCTGCCCTTATATCAAAGGCTGTGGGAGACAAGCTTACCTGTATTTTTGTAGACCACGGTTTAATGAGAAAAAATGAAGGCGATGAAGTTGAGGCGGCCTTCAAAGACTCAGGTATGCATTTTATCCGTGTAGATGCCTCAGAACGTTTCCTAAGTAAGCTTAAGGGTATCACAGATCCTGAAGCTAAGCGTAAAACCATAGGGGAAGAATTTATCCGTGTTTTTGAAGATGAAGGAAGAAAGATCGGTTCCGTAGATTTTCTTGCACAAGGGACCATTTATCCGGATATTATAGAATCAGGTCTCGGAGATTCAGCAGTTATAAAGTCCCATCATAATGTAGGCGGGCTTCCTGCTGTAGTAGATTTTAAGGACCTAATAGAACCCCTTCGTATGCTATTTAAAGACGAAGTACGTGCTTTAGGTAAAGAATTAGGACTTCCGGATTATCTGGTAAATCGTCAACCCTTCCCGGGACCAGGTCTTGGAATACGTGTAATGGGAGAGGTAACAAAGTCCAAACTTGATATCCTACGTGATGCCGACTACATCTTCCGTCAAGAACTTGAGGCAGCCGGTTTACAATCCCAAATCGCCCAATACTTCGCAGTCATAACTGACAACCGCACCGTTGGCGTAATGGGGGACTTCCGTACCTACGACTATACCTTAGCCCTTCGTGCAGTTGAAACCACCGATTTCATGACCGCCGACTGGGCCCGTATCCCCTATGATATCCTGGACAAAGTTTCCGTCCGCATAGTTAATGAAGTAAACCACATCAACCGCATAGTCTACGACATAACAAGCAAGCCGCCGGCTACGGTGGAGTGGGAATAGAAGATGTTTTACTGAAAATGGCTTATGTTCAAGGGTTATAGCATATTGGAATAAGTGACTGGGACAAAATTGGGTAAAGTTTTCTAAAAGAATAAAACCAATAATAGCTGAAAGTGGCTTTACAAATGGATACAAAATGAGACCGTAGCATAGTTGTTACGGTCTTTTTGCGTTTATTTGAAAGTGGGTGATACATGTAAATATTATTTAGACAAGCTGGGCTTTATCTATCCAAACTTAAATACATTGGATATGCTTTCAAGATAAAAAAATCGCCTTCAATCCAAATGGAGTCGGAAACGAATAGACTCGCCTAATAATTATATCTCCAACGCCAGACTCAAATTGTTCTTCGCAAGTACCAAATACTATATACTGAACACCGGAATAATAAACAATCCCGTTCTCATCGGGGTCAAGTCACATAGTCTCATATGGTTTTCCTATATCAATCCCATGTTGCATGAGCCAATCTGCCAGCTCAGGGTATGCAGCTTTGGATTTTGACTGATAGAGCCTGCAATAGTCGCAGTCACATAAGGAACTCATTGAAAGCTCTGAATAATAACGTGTTGTTTTCCGTCTATCTATCACCATATTGCTTCACCTGTAACTTCTAATTTGTAGATCAAAAACTTTTTAAATACCTTTTGCCATTTTTATATTGTTGTATCGCGTTCCATCCTTCAAAATGAAGGCATTAGGAGTTTCTCCCACTTGGATAAATCCAATTTTATCATAAAGAGCCTTACCTCTTTCATTGCCTGAGAAATAATCCAGTTCAAGTTGGGAAAGACCCCATTCCTTAGCATAATCTTCGAGACATATAAGCAACTTCTTTCCTATTCCCAAATTCCAAAATTCTTTCAGCACAGAAACAGCGACATTCCCTCGATGGCACATTTTCTTTTTTCTCAGTCTTGTAATCGTGGCATTTGCAATCAGTCTTCCATCCATTTCGACAACAAGCATAAGGG
>JAEXBH010000089.1 GCA_023394215.1 Bacillota bacterium
AGTATATCCTTACCCCTTAAATCCCAATCTTCAACTCCCCTCATGCAAAGAGAGGTAGTTTCATGCGTTCCGGTTCCAAATGCCATTTTGGGGTCAATCTCTATAACTATTCTATCTGTATCGGGCATTTCTTCCCACGACGGTTTTATAAATATCCTATTTCCGATTTCAAAGCCCTTATAGGACTTCTTCCATTCATCTTCCCAATTTGAGTTATCTATCAACTTAAGACTATAGGAAGTTTCCGGAGAAGTTTCCGGAAAAGTTTCCTCAAAAAAGCCTATAAATCTCTTTGCCTCTTCCCAACCTTCCTTGCTGTCCTCAAAATATATACCATAATTGATAAGCCCTTTGTCCTCAAGTTCCATATCACTTATCTCCCATTCAGGAAGTTCGGAAAGAAGCCTCGCCTTTTCTACAGGGTCATCAACCTCAAAGCCTATATTATCAAAATCATAAAAACTATTTTGTATAAAATCATCAAATTCCCTCTTTAGGGATATATTAACCAAAACAAAATTATCCATACTTCACCTCTTACTAATTGTATCTGATTTAAGCAAAAATCTCCAGCCATAGATGATGACAAGCCTATTCTTTAATGGTATAATTCACATAATAAATTTAGGAGTTTTTATGATAAGAAAAGCAAAAATGTCTGACTTGGCACAAATCTTGGAAATATTTACCAAAGCAAGAACCTATATGAAAAATACAGGAAACCCCAACCAATGGAAGGATTCTGAACCGAGAGAAGAACATATAGTAAATGATATAAAAAATGAAAATTTTTATGTTATGGAGGATACAAATCAAAATATTTATGGAGTTTTTGCCTTTATAACAGGGCCGGACGAAAGCTATAATAAAATTGAAAACGGATCCTGGCTCAATAGCGAACCCTACGGAACCATTCACAGAATAGCCTCCAACAATACAATTAAAGGGGTTTTTTCCCAAGCTGTAAACTTTTCTAAAAAGAAAAGCAAAAATATAAGGATAGATACCCACGAGGATAATAAAAAAATGCAGGCATGTATACTAAATGAAGGTTTCAAATACTGCGGTAAAATTTATCTTAAAGACGGAAGTCCGAGACTTGCTTATCAGTATTGCGATACAGATAAGTAAATTTACAAACTTTCCAATATTCAAAACCGCCATCATAAGGCTCATAATATTTATCGGCACTCCCCACGAAAGAATTCTCTATCTTCTGTATGATTTTGTCGCTATCATTTGCCTTACACGAAGTCAATACAAGTAAAAACTCAACTAATAAAATTTTAAATTTAATCTTCATTTCAGATTTATTTTAAATTAGGTGTATATAAATATTACCTAAAAATATGCTATATATTTTATTTAATACTTCATCATAATGGGGTTTTACATAATCCGATAACAATACTTCAATAAACTTTTTCTCCCTATAATCTCTTTCTTCTTTTTTAACTTTTATCAGAACATTTAAATAATCCGATCTGCTTTTTAAAGTTGCTAAAGGCTCATAATTGTCTTCCAGTACTTTCAAAGCCAACAAGGGATCATCATATAAAAAGAAAAGTGTTCTATACGGGTTATTTAAACATAATTCAAGTAAATCTTTCGTATCCAAATTTCTATAGTCCTGTGTCTTAGGATTAAGATTTTGTATTCTGCTCGCAATATCTTTATTCTTATCTTGTTTCTGATCTGAGGCTTTTAATTCTTCCAACTCTTTTTTTAATATATTGTCATTAGATTCTTTAGCTAAGGATATACCGGTCAACATCAATATCAGTAAAAAACTCATAACAATAAAAAATCTTTTCATAATCTCCCCCTTTATATTTTCTATATAAATTGAAAACAACTTACACCTCTAAAATACTAAATTATATAAACATTTCACACCCCATAGAATATATAATTCTTCCTATGCCTTTTAACCCTTTTTATTTTTATGCCCAAATATTATACATATAAACATTATGGTATGTATATACAAAAAAAACACCTCATCATCACCTTAATTTTAAACATTTACTTCATAATAATAAAATTAAATATCTTATAATAATATTTCTTTGCCTTACAATGTATATAAAACTTTTATAAAAGTATTTAAAATTAAAATAACGTGCTATGATTAATATAAAACACTTGACATTTAAATTTTATTAAGTTATCATATGTAAAAATCAAAATCGGTGATGCAAAGAGTAGTATACATGGACTTTACAGCGAGTTGCGTTTGGTGTGAGGCAATAAATGAAGTGTCTATGAAGAGAGTTGCTGAGATGGATAGGACAAAGGTTTCGAGTATCTTATCCCGCTAAATGGCGTTATATTTTGAGTTGGTTATTTTAACTATTAGAGTGGTACCGCGGTCTTTCGTCTCTTGTTTGAGACTTTTTTTGTTTTAAACACACTTTTAGTAAAATCACCAAAAAGAGTGGCACCACGGTATTATCGTCTCTTACGAGGCGATTTTTTGTTTTAAATTAATATGGAGGTTATT
>JAEXBH010000149.1 GCA_023394215.1 Bacillota bacterium
GTATGGACCCTGATGAATATATTAAGGAGCAGGGCAAGGATGCCTTTTATAAGCTTATTATAAATGCTAAAACGGCTTTGGATTATAAGTTTTACAGGGTTATAAATGAGGACTTGGAGAAATTTGAAAAAATTAAGAATTTTATCAGTTTCCTTGCAGGTATAGACGGAAGTGTAATAAGAGAAATATATATAGAGAGAGGGGCTAATTATTTTGATGTCTCCGTAGATTCCATAAGAGAAGATGTCAAAAATTTTATCGGAAATAAAAAAAATTTCGGAGCAGGGCTAAAATTTCAAAGCCAAGCCCCCATAAAGGGGTATAAATACCCTGAAAGCAGATTTAAAAGTAAAAAAATCAGCGACAAGGATGATAGGAGGAAATCCCTGGAGAGGGAACTTATTGTTCATTGTATGATAAATAGAAAGTGTTTTGAGTATTTAAGTGAGAGCACAAGGAAATTTGTCAGAAATGAAGCTTTTTTGGACCTGTATCAACTTGTTGAAGAAGAATATAACAGAAACATTGATAGAAAAGAACTGAAGGATGTATTTAGCAGACCTGCTTTTTATAAGTTGGAAATCTCGGACCACTACAAGACTATTAGAGAGATGGGAAACGTGGATATGAGCCGGTTGGAAGAGTTGTTAAAGAGAGTTGAGAGATTTAACTTGATAGAAAAGAAGGATGACATCCAGGAGAGATTGACCGAACAGATGAGCAGTGAAGAAAAAATGGAGTTACTTAAAGAGTTGGCAGATATAAATAAGATGCTTACTACGAGGAGGGCATGATGACAAGAGATAATATGGATATTGAAGATTCAAAGTCGTTGATTATTGAAGAGGCTAAAAAAATAGCCTTGGAAAACAACGATACAATTTATAATTCACAATTGGAATCCATTGAGGGTTATTTGGCCCTGGAAGATGATGAAATAGATTTTATAAAAAAGCTTTTAACCGATGATGATATAGAGATACTTAAGGATGAACTTATCAGCAAGGAAGAGGATATTGAAATAGATGATGTTGATTATGAAAGTCTTGAAGCCGAAGAAAGCGACATAGTTGATGATAAAGTTGAAGATGTAAGCGATATAAAGGGGATCTATGTAGACGATCCGGTTAAAATGTATTTAAAGGAAATAGGTAAGATTAATCTTTTAAATGCGGACGATGAAGTTTTACTTGCTAAGCAGATGGAAGATGGGGAAATAGCAAGAAAAGCCCTTTCAAAGATGAGGTTTAATGTTAAAGATGATGTTGAACTTGCCAAGGTTCGTCTTTATTCGGATATGGCGGCTCTGATACTTGAAAGTCACGAAAAAATCGGCAAGGGGGTAAAACTCGATGCCTGTGATTTGAATAAGCTTAGCTTTTATGCAAGGTTTAGACAGGTTATTACAGGTGAGGAAGAGGATAAGATTAAGATGGATGCCAAGCTTGAGCTCCTTGCCTTATTGAATAATCTTATTTACAAGAGGCTTAGTGTAATAAAGCTTGTAGAGGGTAAAAAAGAAGATCTTACCTTTGCTTATGAAGCCTTGAGAGCTGTTCTTTACAGTATTATAGCTAACGATAAACTTATGCTTACACCTGAAGGTATTGATATGACTAAGCATAAAAAGGTTTACGAATATCTTTCAGCAGGACTTGAAGATATAGAAGATGATATAAGAAATATATTGGAAAAATCCGATAAGGAATTTCATTTAGAAAAGGAATTCAATGATCTTAAGCTTAAGCCTATCACAGAAGAAGACAGGATTTCAAGAGATTTAAGATTTGAAATTTTAAGAGACTACGTAAGGGCCGATCTTTTAATAAGGCAAAAACTTGACAGCGAACAGAAGAAGATTCTTTTTATAGAAGAAGATCTTTTCAACAAACTTGATATAGGCATAAGTAAACTTATAAGCAATTCACAAGGGGAAAGCCTTGAAATCAGTAACCACGAGCTTGAAGATATAAGAAAGATTTTGGAAAACGGCAGGGTTAATGAGAAACTTATCACAACTCAAGAACTTACTGAGGAAGACAAGAAGGATCTTAAGAAGAAAATGAGGCTTGGCAAGAGGGCTAAGAGCAAGCTTGCAGAAACCAACTTAAGACTTGTAGTATCAATAGCCAAGAGGTATGTCGGAAGGGGGATGAGTTTCCTTGATCTTATTCAGGAAGGTAATCTCGGACTTATGAAGGCTGTAGAGAAGTTTGATTATAAGAGGGGTTTTAAATTTTCAACTTATGCAACTTGGTGGATAAGACAGGCTATTACGAGAGCTATAGCGGATCAAGCTAGAACAATAAGGATTCCTGTACATATGGTTGAAACCATAAATAAGCTTGTCAGGGTTCAAAGGCAGTTGTTACAGGAGCTTGGAAGAAACCCAAGTAACGAAGAAATTGCCGCAGAGATGAATATAGATGTGGAAAAGGTGCGTGAAGTCAGGAAGATTGCCCAAGAACCTGTATCCTTGGAAGCTCCGATAGGAGAAGAAGATGACAGCCACTTGGGAGATTTTATAGAAGATGAAAAGGCGCTTGCTCCGGATGAAGCGGCAAATCAAACTATGCTTCGTGAGCAACTTGAAGAAATTTTAAGCTCTCTTTCGGACAGAGAAAAGAGGGTAATAGAGCTAAGGTTTGGCTTGATTGACGGAGTTCCTAAGACTCTTGAGGATGTTGGTAAGGAATTTAATGTCACAAGGGAAAGAATTAGGCAAATAGAGGCTAAGGCCATACGTAAATTGAAAAGACCGGGCAAGGGAGACAAAATTAGGGATTATTTGGAATCCTTTTAAGAGTTTTGATGTAAAGAAGCGAAAGTTTATCTTCCGCTTCTTTTTAACAGCTGTACTTTAAGACTTTATTGGAGCGGCATATGGAAAGAATAGATTTAATAGTTGATTTGGTAAATGACAATAAAATAGTGGCAGATGTAGGTGCCGATCATGGAAAAACATCCTTGGAGATAGTTGAAAAAAAAAATCCGAAAATGGTCATAGCGACTGATATAAGTGGTAAATCCCTACAAAAGCTTATAGATAAGTTGAAGGGAAAATCCTATCCTATAAAGACGGTCGTTACTGACGGGATTAAGGATTTGGAGGCGTGCGGCATAGAGGAAATCATAATTTCCGGCATGGGGGGATTTCTGATAAGCAGGATACTTGAAGAAGGAAGGGATGTGGCTTCTAAGGCGGAAAAACTCATTCTTCAGGCAAATAATTCTTTAGATCATTTAAGAAGATATCTCATAGGAAATTCTTATGCTATTTGCGATGAAAGAGTTTGTTTTGAAGGAGGTATTTTTTACAGGATAATAGTTGCGAAAAAAGTTTTTCAAATCGATGAAAATTATGATGATTTGGCTTTTAAATATGGCTATATCCCATTTAAAAACAAGGATCCTTTTTTTAAGGCGGAACTTGCAAGAGAACTTGATGTTTTGCAAAATCTTTATGCTAATCTTGAAAATATGGATGGGGCAAGGATTGAGAGCAGAAGGAAAGAACTTGAAGATAAAATTAAAGAGATTGAGGGTTTAGTAAAATGCTTATAAGAGAAATGATAGATTTTATAGAGGAAATACTTCCGAGCAGTTTGCAGGATGATTGGGATAATTCAGGATTTCAAGTGGGGGATAAAGACAGAAAATTAGAAAAGGTGCTACTTTGTCTTGATGTGACAAATGAGGCTATAGATATGGCTGTTTCCCAAGGAGTAAATCTTATAGTATCTCACCACCCCTTGATTTTTAATCCTATAAGAAATATAGATGCAGACCGTAGTTTGAACAATAAGCTTATAAGGTTGATAGAAAACAGGATAAGCCTTTATTCAGCACACACTTCTGCAGATGTAAGCGGATTGAATAAGTATGTATTTGAAAAGATCGGATTTAAATCCCAAGGCAAATTGGAGTATAAGGATGAGACTCACGGTTATGGGGATTTTACCGTAATAGACGGGTATAAGCAAAAAGATCTGGCAAATTTGATAAAAGATAGGTTAAAGC
>JAEXBH010000033.1 GCA_023394215.1 Bacillota bacterium
ATACAAAGATTCACTTAAATGAACATTTTCTACAGGAATTGCAGCCTTAACTACTACATCAGTAGGCGCAAAGTTCCAAATACCCTTAACTTGTCCATCTTCGATTATGTCACAAATTTCTTGAGCAGCATCAACAGGCACTGCCAAAACAAGAATGTCTATAGGATGTTTTTTAATATAATCCTTAAACTTCTTAATAGGGTCTACCTTAACCCCTGCAATTTCTCCGGCTTTTTCAGCCACATCAAATACCTTAACAACATCAAATTCCTTACAATCAAATCCCTTATAATTGTAGATAGCTTGTCCTATATGACCAAATCCAACTATGGCTACCTTATAGGCCTTATCCAAACCTATAATGTTTGTAATGGACTTTTTCAAATCCCCTACCTTGTAACCGTATCCTTGTTGTCCAAATCCTCCAAAATGATTTAAATCCTGTCTGATTTGAGAAGCAGTGAAGCCGGTTTGCTCACTTAATTGTTGTGATGAAATTTTTTCCATCCCGCTGTTTTCAATTGTTGACAAGTGTCTAAAATACTTAGGAAGTCTCCTAACAACTGCTGATGATATCTTATTTGTTTTCATAACCCCTCCCATCATCTCTATTAGTTACTAAGTATTATATTGCAATCTTATACTATTGTCAATAAAAAAACACTAAAAAATCGCTATTTTTATATATTAACAATCTTTTTACTCCATTTTTTATAAATTTAGACTAAAAATAATCCTTTTCGCTCAATTTAGGAAGAATTACTATAAACTTTGAGCCTTGACCAAGCTTACTTTCGAGGCTGACACTGCCCTTATGATAAAGGGCTATATTCTTTACCAAAGACAAACCGAGTCCTGTTCCGGTTTTATTTCCTCTTGATTTATCCACTACATAAAATCTTTCAAAAACCCTTTCCTGCTCACTTTCTCCTATTCCTATACCGTTGTCTTCAACAGTCAAAGTGATGTTTTTCTTATCCTCAAAAACATCTATGTTTATAAAAGCGTCTTCTCCTCTTGAATATTTAACGGCATTTGATACAAGATTTGCAACCAAATCCCCTATGAGCTTCTTGTTGCCGTAAAACTTTATCTTATTGGGCTTATAGCTGCAAACTACGCCTTTATCCTTCATCGCCTTTACCATAGAATCTATAATCTCTTCAATAATCTCGGAAAATTCAAAATAAGAAAGACTATCTGTCTTTATATAATTGTTATCAATTTTAGAAAGCTCTATAGTTTCATTTATCAATCTTAAAAGCCTATTGCCTTCATCATTTATAATCTGAGCAAATCTCTTTATCTCTTCATCTTTAGCCATCCCGTTGGCTATCATTTCAGCATACCCGTTTATAGATGTAAGCGGAGATTTCAACTCATGACTCACATTTGCTGAAAATTCTTTTCTAACGCCGGAACTGTATCTAAGCCTGTCAAGGCCTTGCTTTATACTGCTTATATCATAATCATATTTTCTCAAATATGCCAATATCTCCTCTTCCGCTTCAATATCGAGATACTGCCTGTCAGGACTTACATTGTTCAAAATTATATTTGAAATATAAGCAACAAAGCTGTCAACGGGTTTCAATGCCCTGCTTATAATCCTATAGGACAGTTCATTTGCCATAAGGGGAATAACTACAACAAACAGTGAAATCAAAGCTATAGTTTCAACCATATTTTCAAGGGGATTAATTTTATAAAAATAAAAAACTATAGCAATGACAAGCAGAAAAAATACGGCTAAAGCAAAACAAATATTAAAAAACAGTTTCTTTTTCAAATTATTCTCCTAACTTATATCCTATATTTCTGACCGTTCTGATAAAATCTCTCTTATCGCCAAGCTTATGCCTCAAACTCTTTATATGAACATCAACCGTTCTCGTCTCCCCTGAATAGTCAAATCCCCAAACCTCGGTTACCAGTCTGTCTCTGCTTAAAACTATACCTATATTCTCCATGAAAAAATAGAGAAGCTCGAATTCCTTATATGTAAGGTCTATCTTTTCTTCCCCAAGATAAACCTCTCTCTTATTAAGATCCATATATATGCCCCGATACTCCAAAATAGAATTTGGATTTTCAAAACTTTCGGGTCGCCTTCTTAATATAGCCTTTATCCTGGAAATAGTTTCCAAAACTCCAAAGGGCTTTGTTATATAATCATCCGCTCCCATATCCAGGCCCTTCACCTTATCATACTCGTTATTTTTAGCGGTTAAGATGATTACCGGCAGGTCGAAATATTTTTTACTTCCACGAATTTTTTTCAAAATCTCGTATCCGTCCTCTCCCTCCAGCATAAGGTCAAGAATTGCAAGGGAAAAAGAACCGTCTTCCAAGTGCTTAAAAAAATCCTGAGCCCCTTGTACACCCACAGCTCTAAAACCGTTGTTATTTAATGCATATACCAGCAATTCTCTTATATTGATGTCATCCTCAACCACTATTATACTTTGCATGCCGTCTCCTAATCTTTAAATTTGTATTCTCCGGTCAAAGAATAATATACCCTTCTTGCTATATTTGAAGCATGGTCCCCTATCCTCTCAAGATACTTGGCAATCATAAACATATCCAAACTGTTTTTGGTATCGACCAAATCACTTTTTATATCCTCAATGACCTCTTCCCTAACCTTTGTGAAATACGAGTCCACCTCATCATCTCTATCCAAAACCTCCAAGATCAGATCTACATCCGCATTTACATAAGCTTTCATAGCATCATTTACCATACTTATAGTGATTTTTGCCATCTCAACCAAAGAGCCCAAGTCCTCCGACTTATAGGAACGCCTGTTCAGCTTTATATTCAAGGCTGAAATATCTGCCGCCTGATCGCCTATTCTTTCAAGGTCGGTAAGCATCTTAAGTGCAGAAGTGACAAACCTTAAATCCGATGCTACGGGTTGTTCTCTTAGCAACAAAGACATACATATCGCTTCCAACTCATTTTCCTTGGCGTTTATTTTGCTATCGGACTCAACAACATCCCTTGCCAAGGTTTCATCCTTGTTGATAAGCGCCCTTACGGATTGACTTATAGCACCGGCCACCATATTCCCCATAAGTATCATTTCCTTATGCAATATATCCAAACTTTTTTCAAATTGTCTTCTCATGTCTCCCCCATCAACCGAATCTTCCTGTTATATAATTTTCTGTTCTTTGGTCTTTGGGTTTTGAAAAAAGCTCAATAGTATTATTAAATTCTATAAGATCTCCCAAGTAGAAAAATGCCGTATAATCCGAAACCCTTGTGGCCTGTTGCATATTGTGAGTAACTATCACAATGGTATAATCTTCTTTCAATTCAAATATCAACTCCTCTATCTTAGCCGTTGATATGGGATCTAAAGCCGAGGTGGGCTCATCAAGTAAAATTACCTTAGGCTGAATAGCTATAGCTCTGGCTATACAAATCCTCTGCTGCTGCCCTCCCGAAAGGGCTATGGCCGATTTATTAAGCTTATCCTTAACTTCATCCCATATAGCCGCCTTTCTCAAGGAAATTTCTACAATTTCATCCAAGTCTTTTTTATTTCTTATTCCATGGGTTCTGGGTCCGAATGCTACATTATCATATATTGACTTAGGAAAGGGGTTGGGTCTTTGAAAAACCATACCTATATCTTTCCTAAGCCTGTATTCATCATAATCTTTATATATATCCCTACCCTCTAACAATATATTACCATCTTTGTGAAATGAATCAACCAAATCATTCATACGATTTATTGATTTCAAAAGGGTTGATTTACCGCAACCCGAAGGCCCTATAAAGGCTGTAAC
>JAEXBH010000066.1 GCA_023394215.1 Bacillota bacterium
ATCTACATGTAAGATGGACTTGTTATTATATGAGTAAAAGGGGGGATTTATATGGAAATTTTAGAAGTTAAAAACTTGTGTAAGACATATGGAACAAATCAAAATATTGTAAAAGCCTGTGACAATATAAGCTTTTCTGTGGAAAAAGGGGAGTTTGTAGCTATAGTAGGTGCTTCGGGCTCAGGAAAATCAACGCTTTTACATCTTATAGGGGGTGTTGATAATATGGATAGCGGACAAATAATTGTAGGAGGAGAGGATATTTCAAAATTATCCAGCAATCAACTTGCCATATATAGGAGAAGGCAAGTAGGGCTGGTTTATCAATTTTATAATCTTATACCTACTTTGACTGTTGAAGAAAATATAAGTATATCAAAGAGGCTTGATGGGCAAAGGGTTGAGGAAGAGGATATGGTTGAAATACTTAGGGTTGTAGGCCTTAGCGGAAGGAGAAACAATCTTCCAAATCAATTATCGGGAGGTGAACAGCAAAGGACCTCTATAGCCAGAGCCTTAGTGAATAGACCGAGCATTTTATTGGCGGATGAGCCGACCGGAAATCTTGATACAAGGTCGAGTGATGAAGTGGTTAATATATTGAAAAGCTATAATAAAACATATAAGCAGACGATAATATTGATAACTCATAATCCTGAAGTTGCTAATGTTTGTGACAGGATAATTGAAATAGCTGATGGAAAAATTGTAAGAGATGTAAGGAATTAGTTATGAAATTGTTGAATGAACTTACTTTAAAAAATTTAAGGCTAAATAAAAAAAGAAGCTTTATGACCGTTATAGGTATTATGCTTTCTATAGCACTTATGTTTACTGTAATTACTATGGTTTTTTCTCTTAGAAACGTAATGCAGGACATAGTTATAAGCGATGCAGGCAAATATCATATTAAGACTGTAGAGGGTGCAAAATACAGAGACAGTATAGCTGTGAGCAGAGAGGTTTCAGAATATACTGAATTAAAAGTTTTGGGAAATTCAAAAATAGACAGTAAAAACAAATATAAACCCTATATAAAAGTTTTTGCTGCGGATCAGGCGGGATTTGAAAACAGTGGGTTGAAGCTTACGGAGGGAAGATTTCCAAAGAGCGGAGATGAGATAGTACTTGGAAAACATATTGTAGAAAATGGGGGGATTCAGGTAAAACTTGATCAAAGCTTGAAACTTGTACTTGGAGAAAGGCAAATAAAAGAAGTTAAGGATAGTGAAAGTAATGAGATTTTATATAAGGATGGACAAAGTCTTAAAGGAGAGTTTGTAGAAGGAGAATTTTTGGTAAATCCTTATGAAAAAGAGTATAAGGTTGTCGGCTTTGTTGAAAGGCCTAACAGCAGTATAGAAAGCTATGACCAGGCGGGATATTCAGCTTTCACCTTTTCATCACCTCAGGATAGGGTTATAGAGGAAGATATATATTATAGTTTGAAGGACCCTAAGAATATAGAAAAACATGTACAGGTCTTATATGGGGATAATATATCCGATTGCGAGGTTAATACTCATCTTTTAAGTTCGATGGGAATAGGGCTTCATGATAACAGAATGAATATGATTTACAGTTTGGCGGCAATTCTTCTTGTTGTAATAGTAGCGACATCGGTGTTTATTATTAAAAACAGTTTTTCTATTTCTATAGTTGAGAAAACAAAGCAGTACGGAATACTTAAGAGTTTGGGCGCAACTGACAGTCAAGTCAAAAGAAATATTATTTTTGAAGGCTTCACTCTTGGTATAATTGCAAGTGTTTTGGGAATAGCTTTGGGTTTACTTGCTTCATTTATATTGATATTTATAGTTAACAATTTACTTTCAGTAAGTTTAAATGGCTTTGCATTTAAATTGAGTTTAAATCCTATTGCATTTGCCGGAAGTTTGATTTTGGGCTTTATAACAATCTATTTGTCGGTATATTTTATAGCAAGAAGGTCTATAAACTTCTCACCTATTGAGGCGATAAAATCTTCAAATGATATCAAAATAAGAAAGAAGGATGTAAAGACTCCGAGAATTATTGATAAGCTTTTTGATATAGGGGGACTTATAGCCTATAAAAATTTAAGGAGAAATAGGAGAAAATACAGGACTACCGTTGCATCTATAGCCCTTAGTGTTGCTGTGTTTATAGGTATGTACTCCTTTGTAGATACAATGGTTGTAGGTTCAAAGGCAGCTTACAGTTATACTAATTATCAGATTTCAAATTTCTTTTACAGCGAGGCGGATCTTGTAGATAAAAATTTTGAAGAATCGAAAGAGTTGTTAAAAATCCTTGAAGCTGATGAAAAATATGCCGTTTATAAGGCCGGTAAGGGTAATATTACTTCGGATTCTTTTACTAAAGAATATTTGGATAAGGCAAAGGAAATGGGGTTTGAGAAAGAAGGTTATACAATTGTAAAAATAAGGGAGATAAATAACGAAAGTTTTGACAAACTCTTAGAAATGAACGGACTTTCAAAAGATAGTAACTTTTTATTTATCAATAAAGGAGAAATATCGGAAGAAGGAAAAATTACAAGTTATAAGATTCTAAGTGACAATAATATTAAGCTTACACCTAAAATTTATGAAAATACGGAGACCGGTAAGCTTGATGACGGGAAGGCAAAAGACAAAGCCTTAAGCCTTACGGCTATTACAAAACTTTTACCGGGTATGCAGGAATATAATAAGGGCTTTTCTTTTGAAATATATGCAAGGGAAAACAGCCTAAGCGATGTATTAACATTTGAAGGCAGTGAATTTTTTGTAGACAGTCCGAATGCCGACAGGACCTATAAAAAGTTAGATGATTATATTAAAGAAAAGGGACTTGGTGACTTTGATATACAAAATAATCAAGAGGCTGTAAAAATGATAAACAATATATTGCTTCTTATACAAATATTCGGCTACGGCTTTATTATCGTTATAAGCTTGATAGGATTGACCAATGTGTTTAATACAATAACAAGTAATGTTTATTCAAGAAAAGTAGAGTTCGGTTCGCTTATGTCCTACGGAATGAGCCAAGGACAAATAAACAGAATGGCTTTGTTTGAGAGTATGATGATAGGCGGCAAGGGTTTGTTATTCGGTATACCTATAGGGCTTATAATATCATTTCTTTCAAATAAAGCAATGAATCTTAATATAGTTATAAGTTACAGATTTCCGTTTTTGCCTATTGTAATAAGTATAGTACTTGTCGGTTTGTTGACGTTTATAATAATGTCCTATTCGGTTTCACAAATAAAAAAACAAAATATTATTGAAACTATAAGGAATGAAAATATATAATAGTTTTATGAAGAAAATTTTAATTGTTGAGGATCAAAAGTTAATAATTAAAAGTCTTGAGCTTAATCTTAAGAAAAATTATGAAGTTTTCAGCCTGACTTCTTTCAGTCAGGCTAAAGACTTTGATGTGTCCGCTTATGATTTGGCGCTTATAGATATTTCGCTCGGGGACGGGACCGGCTTGGATTTATATCATAAATTTAAGGCTTATAAGGATATACCTATTATTTACCTTACGGCAAATGATGAGGAAACAACTATAGTTCAGGCTCTTGATATGGGGGCGGATGATTATATAACAAAACCTTTTAAGCTTGGAGAATTAAATGCCAGAATAAGAAAACTTCTACCAAGTTTCTTGTCATTTAAGGACATAGATATTGATGAGATAAATCATAAAGTATATCTTAAGGGGGAAGAGAAGAGGCTTGCAAAGAAGGAGTACGACCTTCTTGTATATTTTGTAAAAAATAAAAACAGGACGCTTACAAGAGACAAGCTTCTTGTTTTATGGGAACTTGATGATGTTTTTGTAAATGATAATACCTTATCGGTAGCTATAAACAGATTAAGAACAAAACTTAATCTTAAGGAATTAAGAACGGTAAAAAATGTAGGGTATATGTTAGATGAAAAAATATAAGACAATAGGATTGGTTATAGGTATTTTGCTTTTGTGCCTAAGTCTTTTTTCAATGTATTTAGTGAAAGTTTCTTATGAAGAAGATGCAAATAAAAACTTAAATAATTTAGTTGCTTTTATTAAGGAAAAAAATCCTGATTTTAAGAGTGAAGATTTGATAAAAGCCCTGTCTACAGATAAGGATTTGGATCTTGAAAAGTTTGGAATCTATAAAAATAGGGATCTGTTGGATTTAAGAGAGTCAAAAAATAGGGCGCTTATAATTGCTTTGATATTATCGGGACTTTTTGCTCTAATTTTAAGCCTATATTTCTATATGTTCAGTAAAAACCAAAAGAATTCTATTTTTTCTATAATCGAGGATATGGAGAAAATAAATAGGGGCATTTACAATATAAAGATAAATAATGAAGAGGAAGACATAGCAAGACTGCAAAACGAGATGTTTAAGACTACGGT
>JAEXBH010000147.1 GCA_023394215.1 Bacillota bacterium
GGAGAAGCTGCTAAGGAAGAATCTCCTGCCGATTTGGCAAGTTTGAAGGCTGAAAATGAAGGTCTTAAGAGTCAAGTTGAAGTTTTAAAGATGAACAAGCGTAATCTTGAAACAAAAATTAAGGAACTTGAAAATCAAATAAAGGAATTAAAGAAATAATTTAAATCCGGATGAAATATGTAACCTGCTAAGGCATAGCCTTAAGGGTTACATATTTTTTTATGGGTACTTGTATAATCGTAAAATTTATATTAGTATACAATTAACGATATATTGAAAGGAGCATTTTATGTTAAATAAAAAAGGTCATATTGAGATAGAAGTTACAAATAAGATGTCGGCAGCGAGTATGGGTAGCGGTTTGTTGGATGTGTATGCCACTCCATGTATGATAGCTCTTATGGAAGAAACATGTTGGAGAAGTATATTGGATGATTTAAAAGAAGGCGAATCTACTGTAGGAACAAGGCTTGATGTTAAGCACTTGGCTGCAACTCCTATAGGGATGAAGGTTTACTGTGATAGTGAATTGATAGAAGTTGATAGGAAGAGGCTGGTATTTAAGGTTGTCGCAAGTGATGAGAGGGGAAAAATCGGCGAGGGTATACACGAAAGATTTATAGTTGATATTAAAAAGTTTCAAGAAAAGATAAATAATAAATAATCTTAAAATTTTATAAATAACCATTGACAAATTACCTCAATTGATTTATTATATAGAAAATTAAAAGCTATAAAAGAGAAAATAATATGGAATTCTTACAGAGAGCCGGTGGCTGGTGAAAACCGGTAGGAGGAAGTATATGATATTCACTCTTTTGCTGTAGACTGAAATAGTAGTAGGTTTTACCGGTTCTCACCGTTATAGGAGTAGAGATTGTTGGATCTTGAGAGATGATTTGTTCATAATTTGGGTGGTACCGCGGAGCTTATAGCCTTCGTCCCTTTTATATAGGGATGGGGCTTTTTTTTATACATAATTATAGGCAGCCCATTAAGGGATAAAGGATCAAAAAGATTTAATTTATTCTAAAAAATTAATAAATTGTTGGAGGAGAAAAATGAAAAAGAAGTTATTGGTAATTATTATGACACTGATTTTGGTGTTAAGTGCATGTTCGGGGGTAAAAAAGGAGGAGCTTGGGAATAAAGATTCAAAAGAAAGTCAAAAGACACTTAAGATAGGCATACTTCAGTTTATAGAGCACCCTTCGCTTGATAAGGCAAGAGAGGGTTTTGTGGCTTATTTGAATGAAAAGGGAATTAAGGTTGAAATAGATTATAAATCAGCCCAAGGAGACATAGGAGTTGCAAGAACCATAGCTGAAAAATTCGTTGCGGATAAGGTTGATTTAATTTATGCAATAGCAACTCCTGCGGCAGAAGTTGCAGCTGCTGCAAGTACGGATATACCTATATTGTTTTCAGCCGTAACAGATCCTCTTGATGCTAAACTTGTTGATGATTTGCAAAGTCCTAAAGGAAATATAAGCGGTACAAGTGATTCGGTGGATATAAAGAGTCTTTTATCAATATTCGGACAGATTGATAAAACAATAAAAAAGATAGGCATAATTTATTCGGCTGATGAAAGTAACAGCATAGTTCAGGTTGATTCGGCAAAAAAGGCGGCAGGAGAACTTGGTTTGGAAATAGTGGATAAATCTTTTCAAAATATGTCGGATCTTCCTCAGGTTACCAAGAGTCTTGTAAAGGATTCAGATGCTATGTTTGTTATTACGGACAATAAGGTGGCAAGCTCCATAAGCTTAATCTCCGATATTTTGATTAATGAGAAGAAAATTTCAGTAGCGTCGGTTACTTCTGATGTTGAAGGAGGAATCTTGATAACAAACGGTATAGATTATGTAAGCTTGGGAAGGCAAACAGGTGCTATGGCTGAAAAAATTTTAGTTGATAAGAAGCCGATTAAGGAGATACCTGTAGAGTTTGCTCAAAGCCTGACAGCTTCTTATAATAAGGAAACTCTGAAGGCACTTGGACTTGATGAGAACTTGGAAGCATTTAAAAATGCAAGCCCGATAGTAAAATAGGAGGAAATATGAGCTTAATATATTTGAGTCTTGAGCAGGGACTTATATATGCCATTTTGGCAATGGGGCTTTATATTACATTTAATATATTAAAAATTGCAGATATGACTACGGAGGGTTCCTTTCCCTTGGGAGCCCTGGTCAGCGCAGGCCTCATACTTAAGGGGGTAAATCCCGTCCTTGTTTCTTTGATAGCTTTTTTTATAGGAATTATACCGGGAGTTTTTTCGGCTTATTTATCATCAAAGATTAAGATAATGCCCTTATTGTCAGGTATTTTGACAATGACTATGCTTTATTCCATAAATTTGAGGATAAACGGGAAATCTAATATAGTTTTTTCTAAGGAAAATAATATATTTAGCCTCATAAATGTAGGAAATGAAGATATAAGTAGGATTGTTTTATTATTTATAATAGTTTTTATTATTAAGTTTATTATAGATTTATTTTTGAAAACAAAGGCCGGATATATGCTGCTTGTTACAGGAGATAATGAAAGTTTGGTAAAATCACTCGGTCAAAATCCCGATAAATATAAGTACATAGGGCTTGGATTGGCAAATGGGCTTATAGCCTTATCAGGCAGTTTGTTTGCCCAATCGGTGAAGTTTGCAGATTTGCAGATGGGAATAGGTGTTATAGTTATAGCCCTTGCATCTGTAATCATAGGCGATAGTGTATTTAAGAAATTAAATATTAAGGGAACGAGCAGGGCAATACTGGGGGCCGTCATTTATAAGTTGATAGGAGCTTTGGCATTGGAAGTTGGGCTTGAAGCAAATGATTTAAAGCTTATAAACGCTCTTATAGTAATAGTTTTTATAGCTTATAACAATTATTATGGAAAAATAGTTTCTGTAATCGGCAAAAAATATAGGGAGTAATATATGTTATCAATAAAGAATATTAATAAGGCCTTTAACAGGGGCACGGATTTGGAGCATAGTATTTTTGAAGATTTCAATCTTGACATAGAGGAAAATTTATGTACGGCTATTATAGGAAGTAACGGTTCCGGTAAATCTACTCTTATGAATATTATTGCAGGAAGCATAAATCCGGATAAGGGAAGTATTTTGATAGACGATGAAGATATAAGCCGCCTTAGTGAAAGCAAGAGATCAAAATATTTGGGAAGAGTTTTTCAGGACCCCTCAAAGGGAGTAAGTCCATCTCTTACAATACTTGAAAATATGGCCCTTGCTGATAATAAAGGAGGAAAATTTTCCCTTGACAGACTGGTGGATAAGGATAAACTTGATTATTATAAGAAACTTTTAGCCGGTTTGGGACTTGATCTTGAAAATCACCTGTATACAAAAGTTTCCCTTTTATCAGGGGGGCAAAGACAGTCTTTATCTCTTCTAATGGCAAGCATGAAAAAACCGAGATTACTTCTCTTAGATGAGCATACAGCATCGCTTGACCCTAAGACTTCGAGGCTTATAATGGAAAAGACCAGGGAGCTTATAAAAAGGGAAAAGATTACTACTATTATGATCACTCATAACATGAAAGATGCCATAAGCTATGCCGATAGGGTTGTTATGCTTAAGGAGGGGAAAATAAGCTTTGATCATATGGTTGATGAAATAAGTCAGGAGGATTTGGAAAGTCTTTACAGGATAGCCGACTAAGTCAGGAGGAATAATGGAAACTGTAGAATATTTAAAAATTTTAACTAATACACCGTCACCTACAGGTTACAGCAAAAAAATCATAAGCCTTATCGACGGATTTCTTAAAGATATGGCTTATGAAACGAGTATTACCAACAAGGGAGGTTTATTGGTTACCGTTGCAGGTCAAAATAATACAGATCATAGAATGGTGACAGCCCATCTTGATACCCTTGGAGCCATGGTTAAGGGTATTAAGGAAGACGGAAGGCTTATTATAGAAAAAATCGGAGGCTTTCACTATAATTCAATAGAAGGGGAAAATTGTCTTATTCACTTAAGTCTTGAAGAAAAGACTTATTCCGGTACCGTTTTACTTCATCAAAACAGTGTGCATGTTTATGATAATGCGGCTTCGGCTGAGAGAAATCAGGAAAATATGGAGATTAGGATTGATGAGAAGGTCATGAATAGGGAAGATACACTTAAGTTAGGTATAGAGGTCGGTGACTTTATAAGTTTTGATCCCAGGACCCTTGTCACAGAAAGCGGCTATATAAAAAGTAGACATCTTGACGATAAGGTTAGCTGCGCTATTATGCTTAGTATGCTTGAAAAGATAAGTACTGAAGATATAAGGCTTCCTTATACTACTCATTTTTATTTTTCAAACAATGAGGAAATAGGATATGGGGCAAACTCCAATATTCCTAAGGAAGTTAAGGAGTACCTTGCCGTAGATATGGGAGCTCTTGGAGACGGACAGGCATCGGATGAATATACAGTTTCTATTTGTGCAAAGGATTCTTCCGGACCCTATAATATGGATTTAAGAAATCATTTAGTTAGACTTGCAAGGGATAATAAAATCAATTATAGGCTTGATATTTACCCGCATTACGGTTCGGATGCATCCGCAGCTTTGAGGGCGGGAGCAGATATTAAGCACGGGCTTATAGGAGCAGGCATAGAATCGAGTCATGCTTATGAAAGAACCCACATATCATCAATAGTTGAAACTGAAAAATTACTTAGGGCATATCTTTTATCCGAGATGCTTTAAGCTGTTAATTAGCTGTAATGTATATTTAATACTTACAGTTAATTTTTTTTATTGACAATTACAATTAAAGGACTATACTAAAATAGTTAACATATTATGAAAGGAGATAGTATGAATAAAAAGAAAGTAGTATTAATTATTTCTACATTAATGATATTATCTTTAGTATTTAGCTTTCTGATACCGGCACAGCATGCCGGAGAAGATTTGAAAGCTTCTATGAGGGATGCGGTTCTGCATGAACATAATCAAGTCAGTTTATTCGGTTTGACAAATGTACATCCGGCACTTATATCAGCTTTTGTTGTAACAGGTATTTTAGGAGTTTTTGCTCTGATTGTAAGGGTATTTTTTATTCCGAAATTTAAGCTTGTACCGGGAAAGTTTCAATTGTTTGTAGAATCGGCAGTTGAGGCATTTGCAAATATGGCAAAGGCCAATAGTCCTCATAGGAACAGATTTTTAGGACTTTACATATTTGTCAGCGGAACCTATATATTTGTGGGAACCCTGTTTGAATTATTCGGAGCCCAAATCATAAGTACCAAGG
>JAEXBH010000158.1 GCA_023394215.1 Bacillota bacterium
ATAAAATATGCGAAATACTTTCTAAGATGACTTTTAAGAAAAAGTTTATAGGGGGAGTTGATCCGCTTGACGTCTGGAAGAAAATCGAAGTTTTGCAAAGGGAATATGAGAGACTATATGAATTGCAGGCACAAAAGTATGAGGCTATTATAAGTAGCCTATCAGATAAGGATAAGAATAATGAATAAGGAGTTAAAAAGTCCTTTAGAAATAATAGGGGACAAAAAGAAGAGGCTTGTAGAAAAATCTATAGTATCGGATATGTTAAAGTAACTTATTTTTACAGTTATTTTTATATTTTGTATCTTAAATTTTGTTTTTGGTGTAAAGATTATGAATAATTCCGATATGTTTCCAAGGGTGTCGGCATCAGATCTTTTAATATATTACAGGTTGGATAGGACCTACAGGCAAAATGATTTAGTAGTCTTAAAAAAGGATGATAAAGAATATGTTTTAAGGGTGGTTGCCTTGGGAGGAGATGAAGTCGACATAAATAAAACAGGGCTTATAATCAACAATTCAACCCAATATAATTCGAATATATTTTATCAAACAGGGATTTATGAAGGGGGACTTAAATTCCCAATTAAATTGAAAGAGGATGAAGTATTTTTACTTGGAGATATGAGAGATTCCGCTGTAGACAGCAGATATTTCGGACCGGTGAAAATAACTCAAATAAAAGGAAAAGTATTTATTTTAATAAGAAGATCAAATTTTTAATTATAAGGAGAAAAAATGAAGAGAATATCAAAATTATTTTTATTGGCAGCATTGGCTGTAGCTTTATTGTTACCTGTAAATGTAAGAGCGGCAAATGGACCTGAGTTGACAAAGACTCTTGTAAAGACGGAAGAAAAAGCAATTACACCTACAGCAAATTTTGAATTTGTTTTAGTGCCGGCAACAGTGCCTGAGGGGACCAAAATAGGCAATGTGCCTGTGCAGGCAGGAAAGAAGGATTTGTTGGATTTTAAGCCTACTAATTTTGTTTCTTACACAGGCGAAACAGAATTAGTACAAAAGTTAAATTTATGGCTTGCCGATGACCTGTCAAGTTTCATTCCGGGCATATATAGGTATGATTTATCTGAAAATAAGGGTACTGTAGACGGTATGACCTATGATGAAACGAAGTATACAGTAGACGTATATGTTACACTTGAAAATGGGCAAAAACAAGCAAAAGCTGTAGTATATAAGGGAGAAGGCAAAACTGATGCAAGTCAAATAAATGATGGAAAATCAAATATTGAATTCAAAAATACTTATAAGACTCATAAGCTTACAGTTAAGAAAGTTATAGAAGGAAATGCAGCCGATATGGGCAAAAAGTTTAAATTTACTATTACGGTAAACGGAGCAGATGGGGAAAAATATGCTACAAATAAAGAAAACTTAACCCTTACTTCAGGACAGGCTACAAATGTGGAATTGGGACACAATGAATCTATTGAAATAATGGGGCTTTCAGAAAAGGATACCTATACAGTAACTGAAGACTCCCAAAACTATACATCAGAAGGGCAGGTATCAACTGCACAAGCTATGGGAAATGCGGATAAAACGGTAACTGTTAAAAACAGTTTAACAACGGAAGTTCCTACGGGTGTAGTAGAAACTGTGGCGCCATTTGTAGTTCTTATAGGCCTTAGCTTAGTATTTGCGGCATTTTACTTTAAGAAAAAGAAAAATCAGGCTTAAGAGGAAGTTTAATTGAAGATATTGGTAAGTTTATCAAGATTAGTCGGTAAAGTATTGGATTTTCTTGTAGCCTTGCTTATCATAGTTATATTATTGTATTCAAGTTATTCTTTGTATAGCTCTTATATGTTGTACAAGGGAGCTTTTGTATCGGATACACTTTTGAAAGTAAAGCCTTTTTCAGATGAAAAGGCTGGAGAAAAATTATCGTTTGAAGGTCTTTTGGTACTTAACAGGGATGCGGTCGCCTGGCTTACGATTGAAAACACAAATATTGATTATCCTCTTGTAAAGGGAAAAACAAATCTCGAATATATTAATAAAAATATATATGGAGATTTTGCCCTTGAGGGGTCGATATTTATTGATTCCAGAAATAGGAGAGATTTTACTGATCCTTATAATCTCTTATACGGGCATCATATGGAAAATGGGGCTATGTTTGGAGATCTTGAAAAATTTTTTGAAAAAGATTTTTTTGAAAAAAATAATTATGGAAGTCTTTTGACACCTAAGGGAAAATATAGGATAGATTTTTTTGCCTTGGTTAAGGCCGATGCTTATGATAAGTATATTTTTAATCCTACTGAAATAAAAAATTATGAGGATAAGCTTGAATTTTTATCTTATATAAGCTCCAAGTCCGTTCAATATAGAGATATTGATATTAAAAAAGATGATAATTTAATAGCCTTGTCAACTTGTGAATCTATAAGGACAAATGGAAGGACAATATTATATGGAAGGCTTGTTAAGCTTAAATAGGAGGGGTATGAAAATACACAAGAAAATATTATGCTTTTTTGTATTTATGAGTATGCTTTTTCCTATTATTTCAAGGGCTGAAAGTTCATATGAAAGTAGGGTTAAAATAAGTTTTAAGCTTGAACTTGAGGGAGATTTTTTTGATGATGTATTTAAATTTATTTTATCAAAAAAGGAAGAAACTAATAGATTTCTTGAAATAGAAAGATTGACTCTCAAGGGTAAGGAAAGAGGAGATTTTAAAGAATTGATTTTTACTAAACCCGGCAAATATGAATATGAGCTTAAGCAAATTTCAGGCGATAGGAAAAATGCAAGTTATGATAATACTGTTTATTATATAAGTATATTTGTCCAAAATGAGAGGGATAAAAGCGGTAATTATACGGGGAAATTGGTAAATTCAATGTTTGTAAGCAAAAATCGGGATAAAGGGAAAATTGGAGAGCCTGTTTTCAGAAATATTATCTATAAAGATAAAAAGACTGATAATCCTAATCCTGAAACAGGGGATTTTCACTTTTTATGTTATGTATATTATTTAATTTTATCTATTTTGCTTTTAATTTATTACAAAAAAATCTTAAAAAGTTTTGAGTATTGGCGGGAAAAACTTTTCATAATTTATTGAGTAGGATTTTTATTTGTGATACAATTAATACGAATAATTTAATATTGTATGGAGGGTAAGATATGTCTAGGAAACCGACCATGGAAGACGTAAAAAACCTGGCTGGAGTATCTATTTCTACAGTTTCCAGAGTAATTAACGGTACAAGAAAAGTATCACATGATAAGACAGTAGCTGTTGAAAGAGCTATAGAGAAGTTGGGCTACAAGCCTAATGAGTTGGCAAGATCTTTAGTTATGAAGAGATCAAATACTTTGGGTATCATTTTGGATGATATCGGAATTGAATATATGGCACAGTTTGTAAGAGGGATTGATGAAATCGGTAAGATGTACAGGTATGATATACTTTTATATTCTACATTCGGAAATCCGGAAACTCAAAAAAAGGCTGTGGAATTTTTATCTTCAAAGCAAGTTGAAGGTATTATAGTAATATCTGAAAAAATTAATAATGAAATTCTTTATTCTATCAAGGAATATGATATACCTTACCTATTGTTGGATAAATTTTACAATACGGAAGAGTATAGAACTGTAGCTGTTGATTGGGCTCAATCAATGTCTGCAATGACAGACTTTTTTATAGAGTCAAATCATAAGAATGTCTTGTTCTTAAGAGAAAAATCTTTTGATTACTCTACAGATATGAAGCAGGCAGGTTACGAAGATACTATGCATAAGCACGGACTTGATACGAGAGTATTTACCGTTGCTAATGACTCTATAGATGACGGTTATAAGTTTATGGCTGATAATTTCAAAAATATTAAAGCCAAGAAGTATACAGGAATCATGGCTGCATCAGACAGGTTGGCAATAGGGGTTCTTCATTATTGCTTCGAAAACGGTATAAAGGTACCTGAAGATTTGTCGGTTAGCGGATACGGAAATTATGCTTATTCATCTATTTATAAACCGAGCTTGACAACTGTAAGGCTTCCTTATTATGATATAGGGGCGGTTGCAGTTAGAATGTTGATAAAGGTTTTAAAAGATGAAGACAAGTTTGAAAAGACTATTCATTTACATCACGAAATAATGGTGCGTGAAACGGTAAATAAGTTATAGGTATTAATGGAGGAAGTATAAATGATTGAGAGAAATGTAGTTGTTAAGAACGAAACAGGATTACACGCAAGACCGGCAGCAGCTTTGGTACAATTTGTTAAGGCAATACCGGGAGAAATTGAGCTTGTAAAAGAAGGTAAAGTTGCAAATGCAAAGAGTATATTCAGTGTTATGTCTTTAGGTATTTCAAAGAACACTGAAATCACTGTAAGGATTACAGGTGAGGGAGAAGAAGAAAATATTCAAAAAGTTGTTGATTTTATAGACGGATTGACAGACTAATTTAATAAAAATAAATAGGATACCGTTTAGGTATCCTTTTATATTATGCGGAGAAGCTTATGGAAAATTATATTGCCGGGATTGCTGCTTCAAGCGGTATAGTAATGGGTCGGGCTTATCTTTTTGATAGGGTTGAGCCTGAGATTAAAATTGAATTAATTAAGGATAAAGAGGAGCAAAAGAACAGGTTAACTAAGGTTTTGGATGACTACAGGTCTGTTATAGACAATAGCAG
>JAEXBH010000174.1 GCA_023394215.1 Bacillota bacterium
CTCCAAAGGTACCTCTAATAGAAAATCTTGGTATTTTGGACGGAAAACAGTATGGAAATGATTTGTATAAGGCCAAGGGAGCCTTGGGAACTTACTATATTTTCGGTACGGATACCCTTGGAAGAGATATATGGGTTAGGGTATGGCAAGGTGCCAGAATTTCCTTGTATATGGCATTTTTAGCCATACTTATAGATTTAATTATAGGTGTAACATATGGGCTTGTTTCCGGATACTACGGAGGCAGAGTAGATATGGTTATGCAAAGATTTATAGAAATATTAAACGGTATTCCGGATACGGTAATAGTAACCTTGCTTGTTTTAATTTTGAATCCGGGGATTATGTCCATAACCATGTCTCTTGTTATCAAGGGGTGGATAGGTATGAGCAGGGTGACAAGAGCACAGGTTTTGAAGATTAAAAATCAGGATTATATTTTGGCATCAAGAACCTTAGGTTCAAGTAATACAAAGATTATTTTTAAGGAAATATTGCCTAATATAATGGGGCAACTTATAGTAATGAGTATGTTTTCAATACCTTCAGCTATATTTACAGAAGCTTTTCTTGCCTTTATAGGGCTTGGTTTACAGGCACCTCAAGCTTCTCTCGGCGTACTTATAAATGACGGATTTAAGTCTTTTATACTGTCGCCATATATGGTACTTATACCTACAGCGGTGCTTTCTATATTGATGTTTAGTTTTAACCTATTGGCAGACGGGCTTAGGGATGCTTTTGACCCTACTATGAAAGACAGGTGATTATATGGAGAAAAAGATAAAAAGGAATTTAAGTGACAGGGTTTTATCCATTAGGGATCTTCATATAGAGTTTGAAACCAATAATTCAGTTTTAAAAGCTATTAGGGGTATAGATTTTGACCTGTTTAAAAATGAAACTGTTGCTATAGTTGGAGAATCCGGTTCGGGAAAATCAGTAACAATGAAGGCTATAATGGGGATTATGGCTAAAAACGGCAAAATTACAAACGGCTCAATTAAGTTTTGGGATAGATGGTCAAATGATGAACTTTATGAAATTACAACTATGAACAATACTCAGATAAGAAATTATCTTTCAGGTAAGAAGATAGCTATGATCTTTCAGGATCCTATGACTTCGCTCGATCCTACAATGAAGATAGGCAAGCAAATCAGGGAGACTATACTTTATCATAATAAGAGTATTTCAAAGGCTGAGGCTAAAAATATGAGTATAAAGTATTTGGAAGATGTAGGGATAAACAGACCTGAAATGGTATATAATCAGTATCCTAATCAATTATCGGGCGGTATGAGACAAAGGGTTGTTATAGCCATTGCTCTTTCATGTCAACCGCAGATTTTAATATGTGATGAGCCAACAACAGCTCTTGATGTAACTGTTCAAGATAAAATATTAAATCTTATTAAAGAAATACAGGAAAAGAATAAACTTTCAGTTATTTTTATCACTCATGACTTGGGGGTAGTTGCCAAGGTTGCGGACTATGTTGCAGTTATGTATGCCGGCAAGATAGTTGAAAAGGGTTCTGTAAATGAAATATTCTACGATCCACGCCATCCTTATACATGGGGCTTGCTATCATCAATGCCGGACTTGAACACCAAGGAAGGAAGTTTACATCCTATACCGGGCACACCGGTTGACCTGTTTAAGAAGATTGAAGGGGATGCATTTGCACCGAGAAATCCTTATGCTTTGAATATAGATTTCAAGCAATTTCCGCCTCAATACAATGTGGGCGGTAAGCACAGGGTATCTTCCTGGTTGCTTGATGAGAGGGCACCTCATGTTGAAATGCCAGATGAACTTAAAGAAAGAATAGAAACTATGAAGAAGGAGGCAGGATTATAATGGAAGAGAGAAAACCTTTATTGGAAGTTAAAAACCTATCTCAGTTTTTCAAAGTTGGAAGAAATAAATATGTTAAGGCTGTAAATGATGTAAGTTTTAACATTTATCCGGGTGAAACCTATGGACTTGTAGGGGAGTCCGGTTCAGGAAAGTCAACTACGGGTAGGGCAATTATAAGGTTAACCAAGCCGACATCCGGAAGTATAATATTTGATGGCAGGGATATATCGGGTAAATTATCTAAAGAGGATAATGAGTTCTTAAGAATAAATATGCAGATGATATTTCAAGACCCTATGGCGAGTCTGAATCCAAGGCAAAGGGTACTTGATATTGTAGCATCGGGTTTAGATAATTTTAAACTTTATAAGGATGAAAAAGAGAGGGAGCAAAAAGTTTTGGATGCCCTTTTAGCGGTAGGCCTTTCTCCTGAACACGCATCGAGATATCCTCATCAGTTTTCAGGCGGTCAAAGGCAGAGAATAGGTATTGCCAGAGCCTTGGTTGTTAATCCAAAACTTCTTATAGCTGATGAAGCAATATCAGCCCTTGATGTTTCAATTCAGGCGCAGGTAGTTACTTTACTTAAAGAAATTCAAGAAAGAACAAACATAGCTATATTGTTTATAGCCCACGACCTTTCGATGGTTAAGTATATTTCAGACAGAATAGGGGTTATACATCTTGGACACTTGGTAGAAACCGGGGATGCGGATGAGATTTTTAACAATCCGATTCATCCTTACACAAGGAGTCTTTTGTCGGTAATACCTTCGCCAAACCCAATAGTTGAAAAGAACAAGATTTCTTTTCATTATGATTATGAAAGTTCGGGATTGAATTACGAAGAATCAGATCTTATAAGTACAGCTTCCGGAACTCATCAGGTGAGGGCGACAGAAGATGAACTTATAAAATGGATAGAAGAAACTAATTAGGTTGCCAGCTTTCAGAATGCCGAATTACTTCGGCTATATATCTTCTTTTTAGATAGGGTGCACTTTGTTGCACTCTATCATTTTTTTTGTTAAAGATAGACGATAGTTAGTTCTTGCTTATTCTTGTTAAATTTTCTATAATATAAGTATTAACAAGGAGGGTTTATGAAACTTATTATAGATAATTTAGAGAAGAAGTTTAATGACAAGCATGTTATAAAAGGTGCATCTTATATTTTTGAGGAAAATAAGATTTATGGCTTGTTGGGAAGAAACGGGGCAGGGAAAACCACTCTTTTTAATATTTTGTATAAGGAATTGAAAAATGACGGCGGAGAAGTTTATATAGATGATGAAGGAGAGAAAAGGGATATTGATGTAGTTGATGTAGGTATGGTCTTTTCTGAAAACTTTTTACCGGATTTTTTAACGGGCTATGAGTTTATAAAATTTATTATCGATCTTAATAAGGATAAGGAAAATTTACCTATAAATGAATATTTTTCCATGATGGATATAGATGAGTTTGATAGACATAAGCTTATTAAGACTTATTCTCACGGTATGAAATCCAAGCTTTCCCTCTTGGTAATATATATTAAAAATCCTAAAATTCTTCTTTTAGATGAGCCTTTGACTTCTGTGGATGTAGTAAGCGGGGCTGAGATTAAGAAGATGTTTAAGCTTATGAAAAACAATCATATACTTGTAATTTCAACGCATATGTTGGAACTCGCAAAAGAGATCTGTGATGAAATTGTCTTGCTTAATGACGGAAAGCTTTATTCACTTGAAAATCTTATGAGGGATGAAGATTTTGAGGAAAAGATAGTAGAGGCCTTGAAGGAGAAAAAAGATGCTTGATGCTTATTCAGTTATTTTAAGGGAAAAATTTTTCACTTTTTATAATACCCTTATATATTTTTTGCAAAAATTGCCCTTGTTTGGAAAATCAATACCAAACAGTTTATACAGGATAAATAAATTTGAAAAAATTATAGGACCTTTGAGTTTTGTTTATGCAATATTAAGTTCAATAATAGGGAAGTTCGCTTTTTTTGCATTTATAACTTTTGTTATAAGTCCTCAGTTAAGTGTGTTTCCTCAAAGCCCGTCACCGGAACTTAGAAATGTAATTATTTTGATTGCCTTAACTGTGTTCGGCATAATAATGCATATTTCAAAGTTTTTTGACAATACTGTTGATACTTATACTTATATAAAGCTTATGGGTATAAGACCCAGGGATTTTTATCTGCCTAAGCTTTTAGTGGATAATATACTTTATGTTTTTATGTCGAGTATTGTATATTATTTATTTTTTAATTGGAATGATCTTGCTTTGTTGAAAATTTTCTCCTTTTTTATGATATCTGCGGCTGTAAGGTTAATATTTTCATCATTCCCGGTTTTCTTTTATGAAAAGATAAAAGGTATTCACAAAAAGCTTCAATTATTTATTATAGTTATTATAAGTTTAGCATCGACGGGGCTTATTATAATTGCAGGGGGATTTGGTTGGTATGTGAATTTAAACTTTTTGTTCAATCCTATTTTGGGACTTGCTGCCTTACTTATATATTGTCTGCTTTTTTACTTTTTGATTAGGGTGAAAAATATAGATTATATATCATACAGTTTCCTTAATTTATCGGAATTAAAGAGTATTGTTGATACCAATTTAGCACTTCAGCAAGTTGAGATGAAGGATAAGGATCTGGATTTAAATGTTTTAAATAAGGATTATTCAAAATATGAAGGAATAGAATATATAAATAAGATATTTTTTGATAGGACCGGTAAGTCATTTAAGAAAAAAATATATAAAAAGCTGGCGATAACCGGGGTTATATATATAGGAATCTTGATTTTTTTCTATATCATAAGACTTACTGATATGCCTGCGGATATCAGAGTTCAAAATGTTATGCCGGTAATAGGATTTTTCAGCGGCTATTTACTTTATTTTGGGGACAATTTTATAAGATATTGTTTTTATAATATGGACTTAAAACTTATGAAATATGATTTTTATAGGGAAAATAAAAATCTCAAGGCATCTATAAAAATAAGAATTAAGATTTTGGTGAAATATAATTTACCTCAACTTATAAGTACGGTAATCTTCTTATCCGTAATTATGTATATGCTGAGGATGCCCTATGTAAATGTGCTTTATACCCTTTTTGCAACAGTTTTAGGGATGCTTTTTTTCTCCCTGCACTATTTGTTTGCGTATTATTTATTACAGCCCTTTACGGAAAATATGAATATAAAGAATCCGCTTTATACATTAATTCCGATTTTTATGTATTTTTTCGTAGGCAGGATTTTACTTGCTTTGATTGAAAAGGGAAACGGTATAGTGCCGGTAATAGGGGTTTTATTGTTCGCTCTTATATATGTATTCTTAAGTTTATTTTTAATAGACAGATTTGCCCATAAAACTTTTAAATTAAGATAGGGCTTTACAGAAATTCCTTGTTGGTATATAATACAGCTACAATGTAATAGAAGTTATCAAGAGTGACGGAGGGACAGGCCCTATGAAGTCCGGCAACCTATTAGATTAGGTGCCAATTCCTGCAGGTATACCTGAAAGATAATGTATTTATCCTTGCCTGTGGCAAGGAATTTTTGTTTTAAAAGATCAATTTATATATAAAAGGAGAAAAGATTATTATGAGAAGACTATTAACCTCAGAATCAGTTACGGAAGGGCATCCAGACAAGGTGTGCGATCAAATATCTGACGCTATTTTGGACGCTTTAATAGAAAAGGATCCTAATGCAAGGGTAGCATGCGAGACTACAGCTTCTACAGGCATGGTATATATAATGGGAGAAATCTCAACAAATACCTATGTTGATATAGCGGAAATAGCAAGAAATACTGTTAAGGAAATAGGATATACTTCATCAAAATACGGTTTTGATGCAAATACCTGTGCAGTGCTTACAGCTATTAACGAGCAATCTGCAGATATAGCCTTAGGAGTTGATAAGGCTAAGGAAGCTAAGGAAAATTCTTCAGACCCTTATGATGCCATAGGAGCGGGAGATCAGGGAATGGTATTCGGCTATGCAACTGATGAAACGGAAGAATTTATGCCTTTACCCCTTGTTTTGGCTCACAAGCTTTCAAAAAGACTTGCCCAAGTAAGAAAGGATGGGACTTTAAAGTACCTAAGACCTGACGGTAAAAGCCAAGTTACTGTAGAATATGAGGACGACAAGCCTGTAAGGATAGATACGGTTCTTATTTCAAGTCAACATGATGAGGATGTTTCAAATGATAAAATTAGAGAAGATATAATCGAGAAAGTTATAAAGCCTGTTTTGGGAAGCTCCTTGGTTGACCAAAATATAAGATACTTGGTGAATCCTACCGGCAGATTTGTTATAGGGGGACCTTTAGGAGATACGGGACTTACCGGTAGAAAGATTATAGTGGATACCTATGGCGGATTTTCAAAACATGGCGGTGGAGCTTATTCAGGTAAGGACCCTTCAAAAGTAGACCGTTCAGCATCCTATATGGCAAGATATATTGCCAAGAATATAGTTGCTGCTGGCCTTGCAAAAAGAGCTGAAATAGGAGTAGCTTATGCTATAGGGGTTGCAAGACCTGTATCCATATATGTAGATACCTTCGGAACGGGCAAGCTTTCAGATGACAAAATCACCGAGATAGTCAAGGGGCATTTTGATTTAAGGCCTAAGGCTATAATAGATAAGCTTGATTTGCTTAGACCTATTTATAAGCAAACAGCGGCTTACGGTCATTATGGAAGAAACGATTTGGATTTGCCTTGGGAAAAGACTGATAAAGTAGAAGCCTTGAGGTCATATTTGTAAAATAATAAGTTTTTTGGTTCTAAAATATCTGTTGGGGGTGCTGATCTCTAACAGATATTTTAGAACCGGTTTTTTTGAAAACGGCTTACTTAAAATGAGTAGCCGTTTTTTCTTGATTAATTATAGTTTTCAAAATTGACAAACGATTGCATTTGTGATATTTTCAGTGCAAGAGGTTGATTGTGAAAATAAATATAAAGGAATCTGTTTTATATAATGAAATGTATTTATATCTTGAATTTATAATAACCGATAAGGGGGGATAATTATTAAAAAATTTATAAAGATATTTATCATAATTTCTCTTATATTCTCTTATTTATGGTCTGTATTTCATTTTAGAATATACAATATAAGTGAAGATATGCTTGATGTAATATCCAAAAACTATTTGGAAGAATATTCAACGGAAAAATATAAATTTAAAGATGTTTATGCACTTAACAGTTCTAAATTTTATGTATATGAATCTTCGAATAGTATAAGCGTATTTTCTTATGTTAAGCTCCCTTATTTTAATTTATATGCAAAAGACAGTAGGGTAATTAATATCAATAAAAATGATGCGGGAGCCGTTTTATCACAAGACCACAAATACAATAATATTTTAGTTATGTCCTTAGAAAACAATTTACTGAAAATAGGATTGATATCCGAGAAAAGTCACAAAATTTTTTATGATATTGTTAGACTTATAGTTTTATTACTTATTGGTTACGGGATTGACATATTATTCAGAGATAAGGACAGGAGAAGGGGCTTGAGTCAATAAATTTGTATATATCACTTCTATTTTTTACACCCTTGTAGGTTGCTTACAGAATTGTAATTTAATTTATAACAATAAAATGGTAGCATTAATTTACGAAACTAATTTTAGATTTTATCAAGGGGGTAGATATGGAAAGGAAAATAGGAAAAAACTTTTTTAAGGGAATTTTTGTAATCTTTTCAGTTTTTCTTATGGTTTTTATGCCATTTATAAAAAATTATAATACGGTGAAGGCTGCTAACGGTTCGGATTTGGAAAATCATGAGCAGTTAAATAAGCAAGCTAAAGAAAATTTGGAGGATGATAGTGACCTTGAAGTAAAGGCCTCAAAAGGACAGTTAGAAGCAGATTTGAAAGTTGGAGAAGAAAGTCAAACTAAGGCTGTATATGAAACGAACAAGGATAAATTGATAAACTTAAGTCTAACATTATCTACAAATTCCGTTAAAGAACTTTTGAATGAATTTGAGGATGGTAGGGAAGTTAAATTGGAGGAAATAGAGCTTAAAAATATTAATTTTGAGTTTACCCTAAGATTTGCATTACCTGAAGAAATCAGTTTTAATAATGAAAAACCTGAGCTTGTTTTAGAAGGCTCTAACGGGAATTTTGAAGTTGTTGAGTCCGAAGTAAAGGACAGAATTTTGACTGTAGTAATTAAGGCTACTAAGGACCCTAAGAACTATAAGGAATTGGTAAATATCCTTGAAAACTCGGCTGCTTCGTTAAAGCTTACAGTAAAAGGACTTAAATTTAATGATAAGGCTAAGGCAAATACAAATTACAGTATTAAGAGCGATGTAGGAGCAGGTATCTCCGGTGTAAGCATTTCATCCAAGGAGAAGTACCAGTTTACCTTTATTTGGAATGGAAAGCAGTCCGCTGAGGGGAGAGACTTCACTCAAGGCAAAGATAGCGAGGATATAACATTTACGCTTAGGTATAGAAAAGGTATAGGTATCTGGAAAAATGAAGAAGGAAACTGGAAATATATAAAGGAAAACGGAAGTAGGGCAGCCAACGAGTGGTTATGGCTTCAAGTTGGAGAAGGCAAGGAATATGCTTATAAATACTTTGATAAAGAAGGAAATAATATAGATCAGTTTTATAAGGAAACTAAAAATGGAGAAACAAAGTATTACTTATCCCTATCAGGACCTGAAAAGGGTTATAACAAGGGTTGGTGGAAGGATCCTTCCAACGGACTTAAATATTATTTCAGAACCTCTACAGGTTCAAGGGTAGAGGGTAGGCAGTATATTGACGGGGCTTGGAAGTTTTTTAGGCTAAATTCCGGCTCTCAGGCTTTCGGTTGGCAATACATCTCTAAAAATTGGACGTATTTTGACGATAATAGGGGAAATCAAATTGTAGGTAAGTGGGCATGGTTAAAGCTTAAAGACGGACAGTATAATTGGAAGTATTTTGACAAAAACGGTTCAAATATAGCACAATTCAGGAAAGAAAAGGGCGGAGTATGGCTATCGCAAGCTGGTCCGTCAAAGGATTATTATAAGGGTTGGTGGACAGACCCTTCTAACGGACAAAGATATTATTTCAGAACTACCTCAGGAAGCAGGGTAGAAGGTAGACAGCATATTGACGGGTATTGGTATTATTTCAGAAGCGGTTCGGGGACACAGGCTTTTGGAAGTCAGTATGTTGATGGTATTTGGAGATACTATGATACAAGTACAGGAATAGAAGTAAGATAGTTATTAATAAATTTTTAGTTGTGAAAAATATTGATATATTCATATGAACAGTCTACTCAAAAGAGTAGGCTGTCTTCTTTTTTGTAGCCTTTATTTCTGATATAATCTTAAAATAAGGAATGGTATATGAAGTTAAGAGATAAGTTATTAAGAGATGAAAATTTTATGAGACAGGCCCTGCTTGAGGCTAAGAAGGCGGAAGAGGAAGATGAGGTCCCGGTAGGGGCTGTTATAGTATATAAGGGTGAGATTATAGCAAGGGGTCACAACACGGTTGAAGCAAGTAAACACAGTTTTGAACATGCTGAAATCAATGCCATAAGAGAGGCTTCGGATAAGCTTGGAAGTTGGAGACTTGAGGGGGCAACAATGTATGTTACCTTGGAACCCTGTGCCATGTGCGCGGGAGCCTTGGTCCTGAGCAGGATTGAGAGGCTTGTTATAGGGGCATCCGACCAAAAAAGGGGTTTTGCCGGCTCCGTTATAAGCTTGGTAGATGATCCGATTTTTAATCACCAAATAGAGGTGGAAAAGGGAGTTTTGGAAGAGGAATGCAGCCGGATATTGTCTGATTTTTTTAAGAAGAAGAGGGGTAGATAGGATGAGTGATTTTAGGCATTTACACGTACATACTGAATACAGTTTGCTTGACGGGTTTGCAAAAATTGATGATTTGCTTGATAAGTGCGTGGAATATGGCATGGATTCGGTTGCCATTACCGATCACGGTTCTATGTTTGGAGTTATAGATTTTTATAAAAAGGCTAAAGCCAAGGGTATAAAGCCGATTATAGGTTGTGAAGTCTATATAAGCCCAAATTCCTATTTATCAAAAAAACCGGAGGATAAAAAAAGGTATCATTTAATACTGTTGGCTGAGAATTGGAAGGGTTATCAGAACCTTATAAAGATAGTTTCGGAAGGATATGTAAACGGTTTTTATTATAAGCCAAGGGTTGATAAGGATATTTTAAGCAGGTATTCACAAGGTATAATCTGCCTTTCCGCCTGTCTTGCGGGAGAGGTTCAGAGATATTTGCAGGTAGATGACTACAATGGGGCGAAAAAGGCAGCTTTGGAGTACAGGGACATATTCGGTACCGAGAATTTTTATTTGGAGCTTCAGGACCATGGAATTTTGGAACAAAAAAGAGTTAATCTGTCCCTTGAAAGATTGAGCAGGGAAACTGGAATTCCTTTAGTTGCAACAAATGATGTCCATTATATAAACCGAGAGGATAGCAAGGTCCATGACCTTATTCTTTGCATAGGTACCGGTGCTACGGTAAATCAGGAAAAGAGGATGAAATTTCCTACCGACCAGTTTTACTTTAAGAGCGGTGAGGAAATGGAAGATTTATTTAAAAATAATGAAGAGGCTATAAGAAATACCGGATTGATAGCAGACAGGTGTCAGGTAGATTTTGTATTCCATGATATGCATTTACCTCATTATGAAGTTGCAGGCGGTTTATCTCATAAGGAATATTTAAAAAAACTTGTAGATGAGGGGCTTGAGAAAAAGTACGGAATTGTAAGTCCAAAGATGAGGGAGAGGGCGGCTTATGAACTCTCTGTAATAGAGGAAATGGGATTTACGGATTATTTTCTTATAGTTTGGGACTTCATAGCCTATGCTAAGAGTAAAAATATTCCTGTAGGCCCCGGAAGGGGTTCGGCGGCAGGTTCTATAGTTTCCTATGCCCTTGATATTACAAACATCGACCCTCTTAAGTATGACCTTCTTTTTGAGAGGTTTTTAAATCCCCAAAGGGTATCTATGCCGGATATAGATATAGATTTTTGTTATGAGAGAAGAGAAGAAGTAATAGAATATGTAAAAAGAAAGTATGGGGCTGACAGGGTATCACAGATAGTAACTTTCGGAACCATGGCTGCAAGAAATGCCATAAGAGATGTAGGAAGGGCTATGGAAATAGACTATGCCACTGTTGATAAGGTGGCCAAGCAAGTCCCTCAAGTTCTTAAAATGACAATAAGGAAGGCTTTGGATATGTCTTTGGATTTGAAAAACTCATATGAGTCGGACGGGACAATAAGGAAGCTTTTGGACATGGCTATGGCGGTTGAGGGTCTGCCGAGGCATACATCTACCCATGCTGCAGGTGTTGTTATAGCGCCTGTTCCGGTTGATGAAATAGTGCCGCTTTCCTTGAACGGAGATCAGGTAACAACGCAGTACAATATGATTGAGCTTGAGGAACTCGGCCTTCTTAAAATGGATTTTTTGGGGCTTAGAACCCTTACTGTAATATCCGATGCGGTAAAACTTGTTAAATATAATTATGGAATAGATGTGGATATAGACAAGATAGATGAGAATGACCCTAAAGTTTTGGATATATTTGCCAAAGCCAACACCATAGGGATATTTCAGTTTGAATCCGACGGAATGAGGAATTTCCTTAAGGGATTGAAAGCTGACAGGTTTGATGATTTGGTCGCAGCCAATTCCTTATTTAGGCCGGGGCCTATGAATGAAATTCCGAATTATATAAGATACAGGCACAATCCTCAGGAGGTAAAATATCCGGATCCGAGTTTGGAGGATATACTTGATGTTACTTACGGAACCATAGTTTACCAGGAACAGGTAATGCAGATTGTACAGAAACTTGGCGGATTCAGTTTGGGAGAAGCCGATAACCTGAGAAGGGCTATGGGTAAGAAGAAAATGTCCGTAATGGAGGAAAACAGGGAGTATTTTGTTCATGGCAAGCTTGAGGGCGGCAGGGTAGTTATGCCAGGAGCTGTGAGAAATGGTGTTAAGGAGGAAACCGCCAATAAGATTTTTGATCTTATGATAGAATTTGCTAAATATGCTTTTAACAAATCTCATTCAGCGGCATATGCCTATGTTGCAATGCAAACGGCTTGGCTTAAGGTTTATTATCCTAAAGAGTTTATGGCAGCCCTTCTGTCTTCCGTAATGGGTGTGCCTTCCAAGGTAAATCAGTATATAAAAGAGGCGAAGAGGCTTAATATAGATATTTTGGCGCCGGATATAAATTCTTCATACAGAAAATTTTCAGTAGACGGGGATAAAATCAGGCTTGGCCTTAGTGTAGTAAAGAATGTGGGACATAATTTTATAGATAATATAGTTGAAGAGAGAAAAAATGGAGCTTATACAAGCCTTGAGGATTTTATAAACAGATTGTCGAATATAGCTTCAAGCGGTATGAATAAGAAGGCTTTGGAAGCTCTTATACTGTCAGGAGCCTGTGACAGCTTGGGACTTAAGAGGTCCCAGATGATGCAGATGTATATGGGTATTATAGAGTCTAATACAAGCGGAAGCAGAAAAAATATAAAGGGACAAGAAGATATATTTTCTATGCTGAGTCAGGAGGAAAAGCGTATAGCACCGCCTGAAATAGGAGAATTCAGAACAAGAGATCTACTTAGATATGAGAAGGAATATTTGGGAATTTACGTATCGGGACATCCTTATCAACCCTTTGAAGAGATAGTGGAAAAAATGGTAAATTTCAGTCTTTTGGATTTGCTTGAATATGAAGAAAGCCTTGAAAGATTGGACAAAAAGGCTATAATCTTTGGTGGGATAGTTACTGTTAAAAAGGAGCATTTTACCAAAAATAATAAGGTTATGGCATTTTTGACGGTGGAAGATTTATATGGCAGTATCGAGGTTGTTGTTTTTCCCGACGTTTATCAGAGAGAAAGGGAAAAAATAGAGGAAGATGCCCCTCTTCTTATAAGGGGAAGTCTTCAAGTAAGCGATGCTGAAGATTTAAAAATAATTATGAGGGATGCCAGTCTGATAAAGAGGGAAAATTCCCAAAATAATGGAGGAAGAGAAGATAGGGTTTTGTACTTACAGATGGATTCTAAAAATAAGGCATTAATTGATGAGACCAAAGCTTTAATTTCCTCTTATAGGGGTAAAAGTAAAGTGGTGTTTTATTTCTCTGATATGAAAAAGGCTTTTGATTTAAAAGGAATTTATGCGGATTTGGATAGGCAGGACTTTATTGATAGTTTGGGGAATTTGGTAGGAATAAACAATTTGGTAATAAAATAGGGGGTTATGATGAAAACAATAGGAATTTTGACTTCAGGCGGAGATGCTCCGGGCATGAATGCCGCCATAAGGGCGGTTGCCAGAACGGCTTTTGCCCATGGATTAAGAGTAAAAGGTATAAGAAACGGCTATGACGGACTTATAAGGG